>NZ_JBHUWH010000243.1:0-11480 GCF_042670125.1 Kitasatospora sp. NPDC057198
CGGCCGACCCGCCCGCGAACGGGCCCCCGGGCGCACCGCCCGGGGGCCCGTCGCGTCGTGCGGGGCGCCGGCCGGGAGCGGGGCGCTCACTGGCCGGGGTGCGCCGACTGCCCGTCGACCGTCAGCGGCAGCTCCGGCGACACCGCGGCCGCCGTCCACTTGTCGCCCGGCGCGTACCACTGGTACGTCCCCGACCGCCGGGCCGGCACGTTCAGCGACAGTTCGCCCCCGGCGTCCGCGCCGGTGGCGGCGAGAGTGGTCCAGGTGTCGCTGCCGTCCGGGCGGAACTGCAGGTAGGCGAAGACGCCCTGCTGCGGGACTTCGGTGTTGCCGTCCCAGTCGGCGCGCAGCAGCCGGGCCCGGACGGTGACCGCCTCGCCGGCGGCCGCGCGGGCCGGGGCCGCGGCCCGGTCGAACCGGGCGGCGTGCTTGAGGGAGAAGCCGGCCGCGTTCTTCGAGAGGTAGCGGTCGCCGTCGTTCGCGCGGATCCGCAGGTCGACGAACCAGCTGCCGGCCTGGTCGTCGAACAGCGCCCGGGCGGTGGCCGCGACGGTCGCCTCGCCGCGGCACCGGGCCGTCGTCCCGGCCGGGTCGAGCGGCGCGCAGGTCATCCGGCCCACCTTCAGGGCCGCGTAGTTGGGCCCCCACAGGCCGATCGGGTCGACCGAGCGGATGCCCGAGTCGTCGCGCGCGGTCACCTCGACCGTCACCGTCCGGGTCTCGTCCGGGCCCAGCTCGACCGTCCGCCCGCCGTCGACCGTGACGGACAGCAGCTCGACGTCCCCGCTGGAGGACTCCGGAGCGGTCGCGGGCACCAGGACGACGGCGACCGCCCCGACCGCCGCCACCGCGCACAACGCCACCGCACTCTTCCGCACGGTGTCCCAGTATCCAGGGTCGGTCGGTGAGGGACGGCGAGGGACGGTGCGGTCCGGCGGTCCGGCGGTCCGGCGGTCCGGCGGTCGGGACGGGCGGTCGGGGCGGGAGGGGAGGAGAGGGGGAGGGGAGCGGCGGGGCACGGTGCGGTTCGGCGGGCGAACGGGGGGTAAAGGTGTGCCCAACGGTCGCCGGGCCGCCGGGCGGGGCTCCACCGCCGGGCCGGGCCGAGGAAGAGGTGCCGGAGATGGACCGCTGCGTCGTCCTGGTCGACGCGGGCTACCTGCTGGGCGCGGCCGCCAGCCTGCTCGCGGGGGATCCCGGCCGCTCCCGGATCGCCGTCGACCACCCGGTGCTGATCGCCGCCCTGCGCGAACGCGCCGAGGCCGAGACCGGCCTGCCGCTGCTGCGGATCTACTGGTTCGACGCGGCCGTCGACCGCCGCCCCGCCCCCGAGCACCGCAGGCTGCGGGTGCTGCCCCGGGTCACCGTCCGCCTCGGCGCGCTGACCAGGGCCGAGGGCCGCTGGGTGCAGAAGGGCGTCGACGCGGCGATGCACGCCGAACTCAGCGAACTCGCCCGCAACCACGCCTGCGCCGACGTGGTGCTGGTCACCGGGGACGGCGACCTGCTGCCCGGCGTCGCCTCCGCCAAGGAGCACGGCGTCGCGCTCCACCTGTGGGCGCTGGAGGCCGCGGACGGGGACTTCAACCAGTCCGAGGAGCTGGTCGGCGAGGCCGACGAGCGCCGGGTGCTGGACCGGCAGTGGATCGAGCGCTGGGCCCGCCCCAGGGAGGGCGCGGCCGAGCCCGTCCCCCGGGTGCTGCCCGTCGCCGTGCTGCCCGCCGCCGCGCCGCGCCCCCGCCCCGTCCCGCTGCTGCCCGCCCCGGCCGCGGCCGCGGCGGCCGCCGCCCCCGTGCGCGGCACCCCGCTGCGGGTCATCCCCACCCCCAAGGACCTGGCCGGCCGCACCGCCACCGGCCCGCCCCCCGTCCCCGCACCCGCCGCCGCGACGGCCGGGCCGGTGCTGCGCTGGTCCTCCGACCGCGGCCTGGTCGACCGCGCCGACGCCGCCACCGCCGCCGACGCCCTGCCCACCCTGGACCGGCTCACCACCTCCGCCCAGCGCTGGGCCGACCGCGAGGAGGACATCACCAGCGTCGGCGGCGACCCGCAGGAGGTCGGCCAGGTCTTCGCCCGCCGCTGGCTCGACCGCCTCCCCGCCGCCGAGCACCCCGCGCTGCTGTGGACCGACCACCCGCGCATCCCGCACCGCCTGGACGGCGAACTGCTGCGCTACGCCGCCCGCTTCGGGCTGCTCGCGCACAAGGAGGACCAGATCGACGAGCAGGACAGGTACGCGATCCGGGAGGGCTTCTGGAAGGAGCTCGCGGCCCGCGTCCCCGACGCCCGGCAGCCCGCGGAGGCGCTGGAGGACAGCTGACACCCCGGCCGCCACCCGGACCCCGCGTGTCCGGAACGCCCCTTACGGCGCGTAGAGTCTTCCGTCGTGAGCAAGCCACCGCAGAGCTGCTGCACGGTCAGCGGCCTGGTCAAGACCTACCGGACGGGCGGCGCCGAGATCAGGGCCAACGACGGCATCGACCTCGCCGTCCGGCGCGGCGAGGTCTTCGGCCTGCTCGGGCCCAACGGCGCCGGCAAGTCCACCCTGGTGCGCCAGCTCACCGGCCTGCTCCGCCCCGACGCCGGCGGCATCGACCTGCTCGGCCACGACGTCGTCCGGCACCCCGAACGGGCCGCCCGGCTGCTCGGCTACCTCGGCCAGGAGTCCACCGCCCTCGACGAGCTCACCGTCGCCCTGGCCGCCGAGACCACCGGGCGCCTGCGCGGCCTCACCCGGGCCGCGGCCCGCGCCGAGACCGCCGAGGTGATCACCGAGCTCGGCCTCGACGCGCTCGCCCACCGCCCGCTCGCCAAGCTCTCCGGCGGCCAGCGCCGGCTCGCCTGCTTCGCCGCCGTCCTGATCGGCGAACGCCCGCTGCTCGTCCTGGACGAACCCACCACCGGCATGGACCCGGTCGCCCGCCGCGCGGTCTGGAGCGCCGTCGACCGCCGCCGCGCCGAGCGCGGCACCACCGTGCTGCTGGTCACCCACAACGTCATCGAGGCCGAGACCGTCCTCGACCGGGTCGCCGTGATCGACGCCGGCCGGGTCATCGCCTGCGACACCCCCGGCGGCCTCAAGGCCCTGGTCGACGGCCACGTCCGGCTCGACCTGGTCTGGCGCACCGACGCCCCGCTGGCCGTGCCCGCCGTCGCCGCGCTCGCCGAACGCGCCGAGCGCACCGGCCGCCGCTGGACCCTGCGCACCACCCCCGACGAGGCCCGCGAACTGGTCGCCGCCGTCACCACCGGCCCCGCCTTCGCCGCCCTCGACGACTTCACCCTCGCCACCCCCACCCTGGAGGACGCCTACCTCCGCCTCGGCGGCCGCACCGGAGGACTCGCCCGATGACCCTGCTCGACGCCCCTGCCGTCGCCACCGGTCCCGCCCCGCTCGCCCCCGCCGCCCGGCTGCTGCCCGCGCTGGCCGCCGTCTACCGGGCCCAGCTGGCCCGCGCCAAGGTCTCCCGGATCCCGCTGCTGTTCGTCGCCACCTTCCAGTCCGTCGGCATCCTGGTGATGATGCGCGGCGTCGTCGACCCCGGCGACAACCCCTCCGCGCACGCCGTGGTGGCCGGCTCCGCCGTCCTGGTCGTCGCCTTCGTCGCGCTCAACCTGCTCGCCCAGTACTTCGGCAAGCTGCGCGCCACCGGCGGCCTCGACCACTACGCGACCCTCCCGGTGCCGCCCGCCTCCGTGGTGCTCGGCACCGCCGCCGCGTACGCCTCCTTCACCGTGCCCGGCGTCTTCGTCACCGCCGGCCTCGGCAGCTGGATGTTCGAGCTGCCGGTCGCCCGGATGTGGATCCTGCTCGCCGTCGTCCCGCTCTCCGGCGCCGCCCTGGCCGGCCTCGGCGCCGCGCTCGGGCTGCTCGCCCCCCGCCAGGAGCTCGCGACCCTCGCCGGACAGCTCGGCATGTCCGCCGCCCTGCTGCTCGGCGTCCTGCCCGCCTCCCGGCTCCCCGAGCCCGTCCAGTGGCTGCGCGACCTGCTGCCCTCCAGCTACGGCGTCGACGCCTTCGCGCTCACCTTCGCCCCGCACCCCGACTGGGCCCGGGTCGCCCTCGACCTCGGCGTCTGCGCCGCCGTCGGCCTGGTCTCGCTCACCCTCGCCACCTGGGCCTACCGGCGCGCGGCGCGCTGACCCCGGCGGGGCCCGGGGCAGGACCCGGGGCAGGACCCGGGGCGGAGCCTTTACCGGGCGGAGATCGACAGCTTTCCACCCGGTCGTGAAACGATGGGGCCGTGACCGTACCGAACACACCTGCGGGCAACCCGTACGGGCCCGATTCCTACGCCCAGCTCCTCCCGCCGCCGCCCGCCCCCGCGGAGCCGCCGCTCGGCGACGAACTGCGGATCGGAGCGGTCATCACCGGCGTCGGGGCGGTCCTCGGCGTCGTCCTCGGGCTGCTCTGGCTCTGGCTCGCCCCCCGGGTCGGCTACTCCGTCCAGGACAACCACATCCTCTACCGCGACCCCGAGGGCGAGGAACTGATCGGCGCGGTCGGCGTCTTCTCGCTGCTCGGGCTGGGCCTCGGGCTGCTCACCTCGCTGGGCGCGTTCCTGTGGACCCGGGCCCGCGGCGGCGGCATCGGGGTCGCGGTCGGCCTCGCCGCGGGCGGCCTGCTCGGCTCGATCATCGCCTGGAAGCTCGGCACCCACCTCGGCGCCACCTCCGACCTGCGGGCGCACGCGCGGGCCGTCGGCGACGGCGGCACCTTCGACGGGCCGCTCGAACTGTCCGCGAAGGGGGCGCTGATGGTCTGGCCGATGACGGCGATGATCGTGCTGCTCTTCCTCTCGGCGACCTTCGGCAAGCGCGAGCCCGACCGGCCCCCGTACTGGGCCACTCCGGGGCCGGTGCGGGAGCCGGGGCAGCCGGTGTCGTTCCAGAAGCCCGCGCCGGAGCGGGAGCCGGAGTCGGAGCGCGCGTCGGAGCCGGAATCGGAGCACGCGTCGGGGCAGGAGCCGGAGCCGGAGCCGGGGCAGGCCCCGCCGCCGCAGGAGCCGCCGCGGCCGGAGCCCCCGGCCGAGCAGCGGTAGCGTCCGCCGGGCCCGGCCCTCAGCCCTTGGCGATGGGTGCGGTGAGCGCGGCGGTGAGGCGGACCAGGTCGGCCGGGGCCAGTTCGACCTCGGTGCCGCGCTTGCCCGCGGAGACGAAGACGGTGGGGTGCGCCAGCGCGCCGGAGTCGACGACGGTGCGCAGCCTGCGGCGCTGGCCGAGCGGGGAGATGCCGCCGACCACGTAGCCGGTGGAGCGTTCGGCGGCGGCCGGGTCGGCCATCGCGGCGCGCTTGGTGCCGAGGGCGGCGGCGAGCGCCTTGAGGTCGAGCTGCCCGGAGACCGGGACGACCGCGACGGCGAGGGCGCCGTCGGCCTCGGCGAGCAGGGTCTTGAACACCCGGTCGGGCGGGACGCCCATCGCCTCGGCGGCCTCGGCGCCGTAGGAGGCGGCGGCCGGGTCGTGGGCGTACTCGTGGACGGCGAACGGGACGCCGGCGGCGTCGAGGGCGATGGTGGCGGGGGTCCCGCCGGCGCTCTTCTTCCTGGCCAAGGGGTGGCTCCTCGGGCGGCTTCGGGCGGCTCTCAGTTGGGGCTGAGCGCCTGGCGGGTGAGGTCGACGGCGGGCAGCGAGGGGAGTTTCGCCAGGACCGCGCTCTCCTGTCGGAGCAGGGCGAGCTCGCGGGTGAGGCGCTGGGCGGTGTCGGGGCAGGCGAGCAGCTCCTGCTTGACCTTGACGGGCAGCGCGGTGGCGGCGGCGACCAGGTAGGAGAGCACCTGCGGGTCGTCGGGGAGGTCGGGTTCGCCGCTGATGCTGGCCTCGCGGGCCCCGGCCAGGCGCTTCTGGTAGGTGCGGAAGGCCCGCTCGACCCCGGCGGCGAGCGCGCCGGAGCCCTCGCCGGGCTCCTCGGGCAGCACCGAGACCTCGCCGACCAGGTAGGGGCCGGTGGCGTCGAGGGCGCGCAGCCGGAACCGGGTGGTGCCGGTGACGAGGAGCTCGTAGCGGCCCTCCGGCTGCTCCCGGACGGAGGCCACGTCGGCGACACAGCCGACCGGGTACAGGTCGCCCAGCGAGTCGCCGCCGGGCATCCCGATGCCGTCCAACGGGCCTGCGGGGTCGTCGAGTTCGCGGACGGGCGCGGTCTCCCGGCCGTCCTTGACGGCGACCACGCCGAAGCGGCGGGGTTCGTCCTCGGGCAGCTTCTGCAGGTCGGCGACCAGGTGGCGGTAGCGCTCCTCGAAGACGTGCAGGGGCATCACCAGGCCCGGGTACAGGACCGTGTTCAGCGGGAAGAGCGGGAGCCGATCAGTCACGGCGGACAGCGTAGTTGGCGGCGGGCCGCCGCCGCGCCGCCATTGTCCGCCGCCGGGGGTGTCAGCCGCGCTGGAGCAGCCTGGTGACGCCCGCGACGGCGGTGGTGGCGAGCACCCAGCCGGTCAGCACCAGGGCGGTGGCGACCCACTGGCCGGTGAGGTCCGGGTTCCAGCCGTTCTGGCCGAGGTCGATCAGCGGGAGGACCTTGCCGGCCGCGTACAGGGCGGGGTTCCACACCACGTGCTCGTCGGCCTTGACGGGGGCGGGCTCGTGGGCGGCGAAGTACGCGGTGCCGAGCACCCAGGCGAGCACCAGCCAGGCGGCGGCCCGGCCGGGCCGGTAGCCGTAGCCGACGGCGGCGTCCTGCAGGCGGCCCCAGATCCGGCCGGGCAGCGGCAGGGTGCGGCGGCGGCGGCGCTGCTTGGCGTACAGGACGGTGCGGGCGTCCTCGTCGGCGCCGTCGCGGCGCAGGGCGGCGGCGAGCTGCTCGTACGCCTCGGGGCGGAACTCCTTGCCGGAGTCGACCCAGGCGATCCGGCGCTCCAGCGGGAAGGGCACGGCGGGGCGCAGCGACTCGTAGCTGAAGCCGGTGAGCGAGACGTGGTGCCCGGTGGGCCAGGCGGAGGGGGCGTCGACCAGGTTGCCGATCCGGGCGCGGGTGAGGCTGACCGGGCCGGTGGGCGGGGTGTCGCAGGTGAAGCGCAGTTCGGGGGTCTGGATCCGGTTGAGCGCCAGCTCCTCGCCCTCGCCGAGGTGGATCTCGGCGCCGGTGACCAGGCAGGCGTTCTCGAAGCGGCCGTCGGAGAGCCGGATGCGGCCCCAGGAGCGGAACGGGGTCTGAGTGGACGTGCCCCGCGCGATGCCGGTGTGCTCGCCGTACCCGGCGCCGTAGACGGTGCGCGATCCGGCCCAGGAACTGTCCTCGGAGGCGGACAGGTAGAGGGTGTGGCCGATGGTGATCTTGGCGGCGTTGAGTGCGTAGGGGTTGCCGGCGGCGGCCCGCAGCGTGCCGCCGCGGAGCGCCAGCCGGCCGCCGATCCGGGCCGAGCGCAGACTCGTCTCGCCCAAGACGTCGAGGCGCTCGGCCTCGCAGTCCTGGTTGATCGCGATCCCGTCCGCGGAGACCGCCCGCCCGTACGCGTCGGGGCCGATCGCGGACTGGTTGAGCAGCAGGTCGGTGCCGATCCGGGCGTCGGTGAGGCGGATGCCGCGGGGTATGCCGCAGCGGGCGAGGTGGACGTCGCCCTCGGTGGCCAGCCGGGACGCCTCCAGCCGGGGCAGCGCGCAGGAGACGATCCGCAGGGTGCCCGCGGTGGCCTCGGAGAGCAGCAGCTTGCGCTCGAAGCGGCAGAGCTGGAACTCGACGTAGCAGCCGATCCGGCCGCCCGCCAGGGTGAACTCGCCGGTGATCCGGGCGCCGGTCAGCTTGAGCGCGGCGACCTTGCCGGGGGCGGCCTCCGGGCCGTGCAGCAGCAGCCGGGCGATCACCTCGGCGCGGACGGTGCGCTCCGGGCCCCACTCCTCGGCGGTGAACGGGTCGTCCGGGCCGTGCCCCCCGTCCCCGTCCTCGTCCCCGTCCTCGTCCCCGGCGCGGACGGCCCGCCCGGCGGGGGCGGGCAGCAGGAGGTCGACGGGCCCGTCCCCGGCCCGCAGGTCGTACACCTCGCCGTGCCGGAACGCCTCCCACAGGCCGCGCTCGGTGTCGCTCCAGTCGTCCGGCGCCTGCTCCACCGCTCCCCCTGATGATCTTGGTCTCGTCTCACCCTTCGTATCACGGACTGAAATGCCGGGCTGTCGGTTTTCGCCACTCCTTACACTTGGGCCTGTGATCTCTCGAATCGACCTCCGCGGCTCCTCCACGGACCCGCGCGACGTGCTGCCCCGTGCCGAGTTCGACGTCGAAGCCGCCCTGGAGAAGGTGCGGCCGATCGCCGAGGACGTGCGCCATCGCGGGGTCGCGGCGCTGATCGAGATCACCGAGCGCTTCGACGGCGTCCGGCTGGAGTCCACCCGCGTCCCGGCCGAGCAGATCGCCGAGGCGCTGGAGCAGCTCGACCCGGACGTCCGCGCCGCGCTGGAGGAGTCGATCCGCCGCGCCCGCGCCGTCCACGCCGACCAGCGCCGGGTCGGCCACACCACGCAGGTGGTGCCCGGCGGCACCGTCACCCAGCGCTGGGTGCCGGTCGACCGGGTCGGCCTGTACGTGCCCGGCGGCCTCGCCGTCTACCCGTCCTCCGTGGTGATGAACGTGGTGCCCGCCCAGGAGGCCGGGGTGCGCGGCATCGCCGTCAGCTCCCCGCCGCAGAAGGCGTTCGGCGGCCGCGTCCACCCGGCCATCCTGGCCGCCTGCGCGCTGCTCGGCGTCGACGAGGTGTACGCGGTCGGCGGCGCCCAGGCGGTGGCGATGTTCGCCCTCGGCACCGAGGAGTGCGCGCCGGTCAACCTGGTCACCGGCCCCGGCAACATCTACGTCGCCGCCGCCAAGCGCCTGTTCGCGGGCCGGATCGGCATCGACTCGGAGGCCGGCCCGACCGAGATCATGGTCCTCGCCGACGACACCGCGGACGCCGCGGAGGTCGCCGCCGACCTGATCAGCCAGGCCGAGCACGGCCCGACCTCCGGCTCCGTGCTGGTCACCGCCTCGCCGCTGCTGGCCGACGCGGTCGAGGCCGAGCTGGGGACGCAGGTCGCCCGCACCAAGCACAGCGAGCGGGTGGCCGAGGCGCTCGGCGGCCCGCAGTCCGGCATCATCCTGGTCGACGACCTGGAGCAGGGCCTCGCGGTGGTCAACGCCTACGCCGCCGAGCACCTGGAGATCCAGACCGCCGACCCGCACGCCGTCTCCGAGCGGGTCCGCAACGCGGGCGCGATCTTCCTCGGCCGCTACACGCCCGTCTCGCTGGGCGACTACGCGGCCGGCTCCAACCACGTGCTGCCCACCGGCGGCTGCGCCTGCCACTCCTCCGGCCTGTCCGTGCAGACCTTCCTGCGCAGCGTCCAGGTCGTCGAGTACGACCGCGCGGCGCTGGCCGGCATCGCCGCGCACGTGGTCAACCTGTCCGCGGCCGAGGACCTGCCCGGCCACGGCGACGCTGTGAAGGCCCGATTCGACTGGAGTGTTCCGAGCCCGTGACCAGGATTGACGACCTCCCGATCCGGGACGAACTGCGCGGCCAGTCCCCGTACGGCGCACCGCAGTTGGACGTGCCCGTCCAGCTCAACACCAACGAGAACCCGTACCCGCTGCCCGAGCCGCTGGTCGCCCGGATCGCCGAGCGGGTCGCCGAGGCCGCCCGCCACCTCAACCGCTACCCGGACCGGGACGCGGTCGAGCTGCGCACCGGCCTGGCGAAGTACCTGAGCGACACCACCGGCTTCGCCGTCGGCACCGAGCAGGTGTGGGCCGCCAACGGCTCCAACGAGGTGCTCCAGCAACTGCTGCAGACCTTCGGCGGGCCCGGCCGCACCGCGATCGGCTTCGAGCCCTCGTACTCGATGCACGCCCTGATCGCCCGCGGCACCGGCACCGGCTGGGTCTCCGGCCCGCGCAACGCCGACTTCACCATCGACGTGGACGCGGCCCGCGCGGCCATCGCCGAGCTGCGCCCGGACGTGGTGTTCGTCTGCTCGCCCAACAACCCGACCGGCACCGCCGTCGAGGCCGACACCGTGCTCGCCCTGTACGAGGCCGCGCAGGCCGCCGGGCCCAGCATGGTGGTCGTCGACGAGGCGTACGTCGAGTTCTCGCACCGCGCCTCGCTGCTGCCGCTGCTGGCGGGCCGCCCCAACCTGGTGGTCTCCCGCACCATGTCCAAGGCGTTCGGCGCGGCCGGCCTGCGGCTCGGCTACCTGGCCGCCGACCCGGCCGTGGTGGACGCGGTCCAGCTGGTCCGGCTGCCCTACCACCTGTCGGCCGTCACCCAGGCCACCGCGCTCGCCTGCCTGGAGCACACCGACACCCTGCTCGGCTACGTCGACCGGCTGAAGTCCGAGCGCGACCGGGTCGTGCTCGCGCTGCGCGAGCTGGGCTTCGAGGTCACCGAGTCCGACGCCAACTTCATCCAGTTCGGCCGCTTCGCCGACACCCGCGCGGTGTGGCGGGCGATCCTCGACCAGGGCGTGCTGATCCGCGACAACGGCGTCCCCGGCCGGCTGCGCGTCACCGCCGGCACCCCCGCCGAGAACGACGCCTTCCTGAGCGCCGTCGCTACTGTGAGCAAGGAGCTGTAACCCCGAATGTCCCGCATCGGCCGCGTCGAACGCACCACCAAGGAGACCTCCGTCCTGGTCGAGATCGACCTCGACGGAACCGGCAAGACGGACGTCTCCACGGGCGTCGGGTTCTACGACCACATGCTCGACCAGCTCGGCCGCCACGGCCTCTTCGACCTCACCGTCAAGACCGAGGGCGACCTGCACATCGACACCCACCACACCATCGAGGACACCGCCCTCGCGCTCGGCGCCGCCTTCAAGCAGGCGCTCGGCGACAAGGTCGGCATCTACCGCTTCGGCAACTGCACCGTCCCGCTGGACGAGTCGCTCGCCCAGGTCACCGTCGACCTCTCCGGCCGCCCCTACCTGGTGCACACCGAGCCCGAGAACATCGCCCCGATGATCGGCGCGTACGACACCACGATGACCCGGCACATCCTGGAGTCCTTCGTCGCCCAGGCCCAGGTCGCCCTGCACGTGCACGTGCCGTACGGCCGCAACGCCCACCACATCGTCGAGTGCCAGTTCAAGGCCCTCGCGCGGGCGCTGCGCTACGCCTCCGAGCGCGACCCGCGCGCCGCGGGCATCCTGCCCTCCACCAAGGGCGCGCTCTGATGGCCACGCTGTTCATCGTCCTCGGGCTCTTCTTCGCGGGCGGCGTCTGGTCGTTCTGGAAGCAGAAGCTGCCCAAGGGCGTCATCCTCGTCCTCGGCTTCGCCTCGGCCATGTGCCTGGCCGCCGGCGTCATGCGCCTCTAGGAGACCCACAGATGTCCAAGAACGTCGTGGTGCTGGACTACGGCTCCGGCAACCTGCGCTCCGCCCAGCGCGCCGTCGAGCGCACCGGCGCCACCGTCACCGTCACCTCCGACTTCCAGCAGGCACTGGACGCCGACGGCCTGCTGGTGCCCGGCGTCGGCGCCTTCGAAGCCTGCATGCGCGGCCTGAAGG
>NZ_JBHUWH010000244.1:0-11462 GCF_042670125.1 Kitasatospora sp. NPDC057198
GATGCCGGCTTCGCCGGTGAGCAGCCGCACCGGCGGCCCGGCCGGGTCGAGCAGCCGTCCCAGCTCCGCCTCCCGGCCGTACAGCCGGGCGGGCGCGGCACTGCGCAGCCGGGCCGGGAGGGCGGCGGTGGCGGGTGCGGGGGCGGGGGCGGCGGCGAGGGCGGCGCGGTGCAGGCGTTCGGTCTCGGGGCCGGGGCGGATGCCGAGTTCGGTGTCGAGGGCTTCGCGGCACTGGTGGTACTGGCGCAGGGCGCGGCGGCGCTGTCCCTGGCGCAGGCAGGCGTCGATGAGCAGGCGGTGGGCGAGTTCCTCGGCGGGGCTGGTGGCGAGGACCTGTTCGGCGCAGGCTGCGGCGTCCTCGGGGCGGCCCCGGTCGAGGTGGGCGGCGGCCAGCCGGAGCAGGAGTTGTTCGCGCAGCCGGTCGAGCCGGGTGCGGCGGGGTTCGGCCCAGTGCGCGTAGCGGTCCTCGGGGAGCAGTTCGCCGGTGAACTGGGCCAGCGCGTCCGCGAGTTGCCCGACCCGGCCGTCCGCGAGGGCGTCCTCGGCGGCCTGTTCGGCGTGGTCGGCGTCGATCCAGACGGCGGCGGGGTCGAGCAGCAGCAGCCCGCCGTCGGCCTTGAGGTAGGAGGAGGCGGCGCGGGGGGCGAGTTCGGGCTCGAGGGCGTGCCGGGCGGCGTGCAGGGCGACCCGGAGGCTGCCGGCCGCGGCGGACGGGTCGGCGTCGGGCCAGCAGGTCTCCATGGCCTGTTCGCGGTGCAGCCGGTGGCCGGGGGTGACGGCGAGGACCTTGACCAGGGCGCGGGCGCCGGGCCGGGGCCAGCGTTCGGAAAGTGGCGGACCGGAGTCGCGTTCGGCCCGGAATCCCTCGAAGAGGTAAAGGCGCAGCATGGGTGGTGCGGTGTCCGTCCGGTCTGTCTCTCGTGCGCCCATAAGGCCGGTAACAGTACACGAACAAGCCGGTTGCCCCGCAGGCGGGAGCCTGCGGGGTACCGGTCCTTTACTCGTCCGGACGGTTCTGCGGAGGTCCGGTGAAGGTGATCAGGAGAGCTTGTACGTCGTCATCTGGTGAATGCCGTTGTCGAGGGAGAGCACCCCGCCGCCGAGCAGTTCGGCCGCCCGGTTGACGCCGAGGGCGTCGAAGTTGAGCGAGATCATCTCCTCCTTGCCGTCACCGTCCAGGTCGACGGCCAGGTAGCTGCGGCCGCCGCGCGCGGTGACGCCGCCGATCGAGGAGTGGAAGGGCACCGTGTCGCCGACGATCGCCGGGTCGTAGGCGGCCAGGCCGCCCTCGACGCCGCCGACCAGCAGCTTCTTCCCGTCGGGGCCGGTGATGAACTGGGCGGTGCGCAGCGGCGCGGTGGTGGAGGTCCACGGGTCGTCGCCGGCTGCCAGGTACTGGCGCAGCACGCCGAAGCCCATCTCCAGCAGGCCGTCGCCGTCCTCGCCGGTGAAGAAGTCGCCGTGCGACCAGGGACCGCCGACGACCTTCTGGTGCAGCACCTCGCCGGTGCGGCCGTCGCGGATCTCGGTGACCGACATCGGGCTGACCAGGTCGGTGCTGCCGTTGATGACGCCGGGCACCGCCGAGATGAGCCAGGTGTAGACCACGGCGTGGCCGTCGGCGTACGGGATCTTCGGCGAGGCGTAGACGGCGTGGTCGAGCAGCGCGCCGTGCACCTTGCCGTCGACGGCCTCGGCGGGCGCCTTCGGGTCGGCCTGCCAGAGCAGGGTGCCCTTGGCGGCGTCCAGGGCGACGCCGTTCTGCACGGAGTCGCTCTTGCGCATGGCGCCGATGCCCGAGTACTGGGCGAACACCTTGCCCTCGGAAACCACGGTGTCGGAGAAGACCACCTCGCCGGAGCCGGCCGGGGCGCCGTACGTCCACAGCGCCGTGCCGTCGCCCCGGTAGGCGCGCAGGGCGTCGGTCGGGACGAGGATCTCCTGCTTGCCGTCGCCGTCCAGGTCGGCCAGCGTCACCGAGCGGACGAACTTCCCGCCGCCGTCGATGGTGGTCAGCACCTGGCCGGTGCGGCCGTCGAGGACGACGGTGGCGGTGTCGGCGGCCACCACGACCTCGGGCTTGCCGTCGCCGTTGACGTCGCCGGTGGTGACGGCGTGCACCTCACCGGGGACGGTGGCCCGCCACAGCTGCTTGGGCGCGCCGGTGAGCAGCGAGGGGCCGGAGTAGGCCCAGACGCCGTCGGAGCTGCCGCCCGCGACGACGTCCGGCCGGCCGTCGCCGTCCAGGTCGGCGGCGGCGGCGTAGTTGAGGTCGCCCTGGAGCGGGGTGAGGCTCTTCTGCTTGCCGTTGCCGAGGTTGTAGGTGTGGATGTTCTGCTGCTGGTCGACGGTGCGCACCGTGGCGCCGTCGATCTGCTGCAGGCGCGGGGAGGCCGCGGTGCCGTTGAGCTGCCAGCGGACCTTGCCGTTGCCGCCGTTGTACGCGGTGAGCATGCCGTAGCGCAGGCCGGAGACGTTGGCGGCGGTCTCGGTGTCGCGGCCGTCCTGGGAGGTGGCGACCAGCGAGCCGTCGACCGCGTCGAGCTGCCAGGTGCTGGGGCCGTCGCCGCCGCCGGTGCGCTTGGTGGTGCTGGTCCAGCGGACGGTGGAGCCGTCGCCCTCCAGTACCCGCAGGGTGCTGGCGTTGACGTAGAGGCTGGCGTCGAAGGTGTCCTCGGCGACGGCGTACTCGGCGCCGGTGTTGCCGCCGAGGTCGCCCACGGTGAGGGCGGTGGGGCTGGCGTTGACCCGGGTGTCGAGCACGGTGCGGGTGCCGTCGGCCAGGTCGTAGGCGACCACCGAGTAGGCCACCTGCTTGGTGTGGTCCGGCTGTTCGACGGCCACCAGGCGCCCCCGACCCGCGTCCAGGCGCAGTTGGCGGCCGTACTGGTCGCTGTCGCTCTGCCAGCCGAGCGTGCCGTCGGCGGTGTCCAGCACGAAGGTGGTGCCGCGCCCGGGGGCGGTGGCGGTGCCGCGCCGGTCGAAGGAGACCGCGACCTTGCCGCCGCCGAGGTCGACCAGGTCGCCCCAGGAGGCCGTGCCCGCCTCGCCGGTGTCGTACGTCCAGGTCTTGGCCGGGGTGAGCCTGCCGTCCGCGTGGTCGAACCGGATGCCGGTCAGGGTGGCGGTGGCGGCGCGCGGGGCGCTGTTGTTGTCGCGCGGCGCGTCGGAGACCAGCAGGGTGCCGTCGACGACCCGGACGAGGGTGCTGGAGGCGTACAGCTTCGACCAGAGGGTCTTGCCGGTGGAGCCGTCCAGCACGGTCACGAAGGAGCCGTAGGTGAGGTCCGAGCCGGGCGAGGTGAACGGCCGGTACGGGTTGTTGCCGACGGAGGCGGAGACCACCAGGTCGGGGACGCCGTCGCCGGTCAGGTCCGCGGTGTCGTAGCCCTTGACGGCGTCGCCGCCGAACGGGGTGAAGGGGTTGTAGGCGACCGGGATGTGCGCCGGGTAGGGCTCGGTGTCCCACGGGCGCAGCGGCTTGACCTGCCAGTCGGCGTACAGCGAGGCGTTGGTGCGGGCCCAGGCGGTGGAGCCGTCGGCCTTGTGCAGCTGGACGTTGCCGAGGCTGTGCACGGTGAAGTAGCTGCCGTCGGAGCCGGCCGGGACGGTGGCGGCGATGCCGCGCACGCCCTCCATGGTGGAGGTGCCGGTGAACGTCACCGGCGCGTGGGCGTCCAGGTGGCTGCCGCTGCCGGTGCTGCCGGTGTCGCCCGCGGGGGCGGGGTCGGCGCTGTCGGTGGTGGTGGTCTGCGGGTAGGCGTCGGCGCTCAGCCGAGTGCCGAGGGTCTGGGCCTGGGCGTCGGTGAGTTTGACGACGCCGTCGGTGCCGGCGGTGGTGTCGGCGGCCAGCGCGTACGGGGCGGCGGTGAGGGCCAGGCCCGCGGCGACCAGGCCGGAGGCGAGCCGGAGGGCTCTGCGGTGGGTGGTCATCACTTGGCTCCCTGGGTGAAGCGGATCGCCGAGCCGTTGGTCAGGACGGCCTGGTCGAAGGAGTACTGGAGGGCGTCGGTGCCGGCCTGGTTCTCGAGGCCGACGGTGGCGCCGGAGCCCGCGCCGGGCACGTTCTGGTATTGGAAGGTGATCGCGCCGCTCGCCTCGTCGAACAGCACCTCGAAGCTGACCCGCTTCGTGCTGTCGTTGGCCAGCGGAACGTTGTCCCACACCACGGCGAAGGTGCGGTGGCCGGCGGTGCCGGTGGTGGCGGTGGTGACGGTGGCTTTCTTGTCGAGCGTCAGGTCGTCCCAGAACGGGGCGACGACGCCGTTGGGCTGGTACGGGGTGGGCAGCGCGGTGTTGGCGTAGTCGCCGATCCGCGGTGCCAGGAAGTTCACCAGGCCGTTGGTGGTGACCGAGGCGCTGGTGTACTTCACGCCGTAGTAGGTGACCGGGAACGGCAGGGTGACGGTCTTGGCGTCCTCGTCGCCGCTGAGCGCGACCTTGCTGCTGCCCTTGACCCAGGAGTAGGCGGCCGGGGTGCAGCTGGTGCCGGAGTTGTCGGTGCGGGCCGGGGTCCGCACGGTCTTCGCGACGTCGGCGGCGACGGCCAGCGGGCCGGTGAACACGCCGTTGCACAGCACGGGCTGGGCGGGCTTGACGGTCAGCGTGTAGTCGCCCTCGGCGACCTGGCCCAGGGTGTAGGTGCCGTCGGCACCGGAGAGCACCGGCTTGACGGGGGTGCCGGTGAGCTCGACGGTCGCGCCCGCGAGCGGCTTGCCGGTGACGTCCAGCACGGTGCCGGTGACGGCGTGGGTGGGCACGGCGGTCATCGCCAGCGGCACGGTCTGCGGCTGCCCGGCGGCCACCGTCAGGCCCGTGAGTTCGAGGTTCGCGTAGCCGTAGCCGGAGGCGGCGACGCGGTAGCTGCCGGGGGCCAGTGCGAGGCGGTAGGAGCCGTCGGGGGCAGTGGTGACGGTGCGGGTGTCGCCGCCGTCCGCGGTGATCCGCACCACGATGCCGGGCAGCGCGGCGCCGGTCGTCTTGTCGGTGGCCCTGCCGGTGATGCTGACGGCGGTGTGCGGGGCCAGGTCGACGGTCTTGAGGATGTCGAGCCTGCCCTCGCCCCAGACGTTGTTCATGCCCGCGGTGCCGCCGCAGTGGGTGTCGTCGACGTCCCGGGCGCCCTGGTTCAGCAGCGCGCGGGTGGCGTCGATGTCGCCGATCAGGCTGGGCGCGGCCGACCACAGCAGCGCGGCCGCACCGGCCACGTGCGGGGTGGCCATCGAGGTGCCGGACTCTGCCATGTACTGCGAACCCGGCCAGGTGGAGCGGACGTTGACGCCGGGGGCGGAGATGTTCGGCTTGGCCGAGCCATCCACCAGGGAGGGGCCGAAGCCGGAGAAGGAGGCGATCTTGCCGTTCGCGTCGTAGGCGCCCACCCCGTAGGAGGGGGCCTGCGAGCCGGGGGCGTGCGCGGTGGAGCAGGTGGTGCCGTCGCCGTCGTTGCCGGCCGCGAACGCCTCGAAGATGCCCGCGGAGTTCCACGCCTCGACGATGTCCTGGTAGAAGGTGGTGTCGCCGCCGCCCCAGGAGTTGTTGACGATGTTCGGCGCCATCTCCGGGCGCGGGTTGTTGCCGTTGTGGTCGGTCGGCGCCAGGATCCACTGCCCGGCCTTGAGCAGGTACTCGTCCGAGCACTGCGAGGACTCGCAGCCCTTGGCAGCTATCCACTTCGCGTTCGGGGCGACGCCGATGCCGTTCTTGGCGACCATGGTGCCCATCGTGTGGGTGCCGTGGCCGTTGTTGTCGCACGGCGTGCTCGGGGTGGCGCAGTTCCCGGTCGGGTCGTAGAAGTTGTAGTCGTTGGTGAAGGTGCCGTCGCCGTTGTTGCCGCGGTAGTTGGCCACCAGGTCCGGGTGGTCGTACTGCACACCGGAGTCGACGTTGGCGATCACGATGCCCTCGCCGCGCGCGTCGTACTGCGACCACACCTGGTCGGCCTCGATGTCCTTCACACCCCACTCGGGAGTACCGTCACTGCCCGTCCCGGCGGTGGTCGCGGCGGAGACCTGCGTGTCGTCCAGGTGGTAGGACCGCGCCTTGACGAGCTTCTGCACGTCGTCGCGCTTCGCCAGCTTCGCGACCAGCTTCGCGTCACCGGTGACCTGGACGGCGTTGGCGATCCAGTAGTCCTGGTGGCCGACCTTCTGCTCGTCCAGGAACTTCTTCAGCGCGCCCTGGCTGCGCTGCGCGGTGTCCTGCAGCTCCTGGTAGGCGGCCTTCGCCTGCTGGGCGTGCGAGCCCCTGCCCTTGGACCTGCCCAGGTCGGCGCGGTCCTTCAACACCACGAAGAAGGTGGCGTCCTGGCCCTGCGCCACCGCGCCGGCCAGGTCCGGGTCCACCTGGACGGCGGCGGAGCCGGACGGGGCGGGGGCGGCGGCCACCGCGGCGGGCAGCGGCGAAGCGGTCAGACCGGCCGTCACGGTCAGTGCGGCAGTGGCCCAGAGAGCCGTTCTGCGCCGGTTCTGTCGGGGCAGGTGCATGAGGGGAGTCCTCCAGGGAGGGAGCAGGATTCCCCGAAGGTAGGGAGGGGCTGTTACTGCGGAATTACAGGCTCCGCGACCGCCGTCCACCGGCGTTGATCCGATGTTGATCGGGCTGCGCCAGCATGGCCGCACGCCGGGCCGGGAACGCCTCCCGGCCCGCTCCCACCGGCCCCGCCGCGCGGGCCGCCGAACCACGAGTGGAACCACGGCCGCCATGCACCCGATCCGCCTGCCCGCCGCCGCCTGCCTGGCCGCCGCCCTGGGCCTCGCCCTCACCGCCTGCGCCGGCGCTCCCCGCCCGACCGTCGCACCGGCCGCACCGACCGCACCGAGCCGGCCGCCGCAGCCGGCCGCCGGGCAGGCCGCCTCGGTGATCCCGGTGGAGGCGGTGCGCGACGGCAGCGGCCGCTGCACCGCCGACGACCTGCGGGCCACCGTCAGCGCCCCGCCCGGCGAACGGGCCACCGAGCGGATCGAACTGACCAACCTCGGTCCGGTGCCCTGCACCATGACCGGCTACCCGCGGGTCGACCTGCTCGGCGACGCCGGCACCTGGACCCTGCCCCGCAGCCCGGCCGCCCCCGTCCGCACCGTCACCCTGCCGCCCGGCGGAACCGCCCTGGTGGTCGTCGACTACCTCCGCCACGAGGACCCCGACCGGCCCGGGTTCGAGGTCACCGGCATCGCCCTGACCCCGCCCGGCGGCACCGCCCGCCTCACCTTCCACTGGGTGGGCGCCGACCCCCGCACCGACGGCGGCACTTACGTCCACCCGGTGACGCCCTGAGCCCGCAGCCCGCAGCGCCTTCCCGTCCTCGGCCCCAGCCCCCGGCCCCGGTCCTCAGCCCCAGTCCTCAGCCCCGCGCCGCGCGGCGGACGGCCAGGGCCGGGGCGGCCGCGACGGCCTCCGCGGCCCGGCCCTGCCGGAGCAGCAGCCCGGCCAGCGCCTCCATGGCGTCGACGGTGCCGGTGGAGCGGAGCAGCTCCGCCGCCTCGTCCGCCCGGCCGTCGTCCTCCAGCAGCCTGCCGAGCAGGTCCAGGTGCCGGTTCCGCTCCTCCGCCGGCTGCGCCCCGATCTCGTCGATCGCCTCCCGGTGGCGGCCCGCCTCCCCGAGCAGCCTCCAGCGCAGCGGCCGGATCCACCAGAGCTGCTCCGCGACGTAGTCGGCGTAGTCCTCCTCGGCGTCCTCGCTGCGGTCCCCCTCGATGTACTCGGCCCGGTACTGCTCCACCAGTTCGACCGCCCGACCGGCCCGGCCCGCCTCCACCAGCATGTCCGTCAGCACGGGGAGCAGGTCGTTCCCGTCGAAGTAGCCGAAGGTCGGCCGCCCCGCCTCGACGGCCTCCTCGTACCGGCCCTGGCGCCCCAGCAGGCCCACCAGGGCCGCGTGGTACTGGGGGCGGTCCTGGCCGGCAGCGAACTCGCGCAGCAGGGCTTCGGCCTCCGCCACGCACCCCAGCCCCTCCAGCAACCAGGCGTAGCGCGGCAGGAGTTGCGGGGCCCGGGCGCCCGTGGCCGACGCCCGGAGCGCATCGACCCGGCGGTGGCGCACGAGCAGGTCCTCCAGCGCGGACACCGGATCCGAGCAGGCGTGTGCCGCCGCCACGTCCGCGGCCAGCAGCCGGACCGCCTCCTCCACCCGGCCGCTCCGATCGAGCACGGCGGCCTGCAACTCGCGCACCCCGTCGAGCCGGTGGTCATGGTGGCGGTTCTCGGCGAGGGCCGCCCGGACGCCGTCCGCGATCGGGGCGAGCAGGGCCAGCACCCGTTCGTCCCGCCCCTGCCCGTCGGTCATCTCCACCAGGGAACGCAGCAGCCACTCCTCGCCGAGGTGCGGCTCCATCACGGTGAGCGCCTCGTCCACCCGCCCGGCCGCCACCAGCAGCTCGGCGTAGTCCTGGCTGGTGCGGCCGTCCGACCGCCCCTGCTCGTCCGGGCGGGCCAGCGCCAGGCCCGCCGCGGGCCGGCCCGCGGCGATCAGGATCCGGGCCGCCTCCCACCGGGCGGGGCCCCAACCCGCGTCCGCGAACGGCCGCACCAGCGCCAGGGCGCGATCGAACTCGGCTGCCGCGCAGAGCTGTCCGGCCGCGGCGCGCGCCCAGTACCAGTCACCGCGTTCGAGCGCCGCCCGCGCCACCAGGTCCACGTGGCCGCGCGCGAGCAACTCCCGCACCAGCGGCCCAGGGCCGCCATGGTACTTCGCCTGCCATTCGAGATCGCCCAGGTCCATCCGGGCAGGGTACGGACACCCACGGACACCCGGACACCCGGACATCAGGACGTCAGAACGCCGGGACGCCGGAACGTCAGGACGTCAGAGCCTCAGGACGGCGGGGCCGCGAACGGGGACGGGGCCTGGGCGAACGGGGACGGGGCCGCGGCGGGCGGGGCGGACGGGGCCGGTTCGGGCCCGGCGTCCGGGTCGGGGCGGACGGCGCCCAGGATCGGGAGCATCGCGACGGGGGCGAGCTTGACCACGGTGCCGGTGTGCGGGGCGTGCACGACGGTGCCGCCGCCCAGGTAGAGGGCGACGTGGCTGGCGTCACCGTGGTAGACGACCAGGTCGCCGGGGCGCAGGTCGCGCAGGGCGACGTGGCGCAGGCCCGCCCACTGCTGCTGGCTGGTGCGCGGGATCGGGACCCCGGCGGCTTGCCACGCCTGCGAGGTGAGGCCGGAGCAGTCGTAGGCGTCCGGGCCGGTGCCGCCCCACAGGTAGGGCTTGCCGCGCTGGGCGAGGGCGAAGTCGATGGCCCGGCGGCCGGCCGCGGAGGCCCCGCCGCCGGGGCCGAGGGCGCCCCCGGCGAGCAGTTGCCGGGCCGCGCCGTCGGCGAGGGCGGCCTCCCGCTGCTCCAGCAGGCCGATCTGCTCGGCGGTGGCACCGGAGAGCAACTGCTCGGTGCGGGCCGCGTTCTCCTTGGCCCGGTCCAGGGCCTGCTGGGCCGCGGTGGCGGCGTCGGACGCGGACTTCTCGGCCTGCGCGGCCTGTTCGGCGAGCAGCGCCATCCGGCCGCGGGCCTCGCGCAGGTCGTGCAGTACGGCGGCGGCGCCGCGCGAGTCGGAGGCGGCGCGCTGCTGCCGGTCGAGGAACTCCTCGGGCCCGTCGGAGAGGAACAGCCGGGCCAGAGTGCCGAGTCCGCCGCTGCGGTACTGGTCGGCGACCAGCCGGGCGGCCTCCGCCTCGGCGTCCGCGAGGCGTCCGCGCTGCTCGTCGGCCTGCCGGGCGGCCTCCGCGGACAGTTCCCGGCGTCGCGTCAACTCCCCCGTCGCGGCCGTGTAGCGCTGCTCGGCGGCCTCGGTGGCGTGCCGGGCCTCGTCGACGTCCTCGGCCAGCCGGTCCAGCGCGGAGTCCGCCCCGGCGGGCGGTGCCGGGGCCGGGGCCGCGGCGGCCGGGCCCACCGGCACCAGCAGGATCGTCGCCACCAGCAGGGCCGCGGCCCGCCAGGATCGGGGTGTGCCACGGGACACCGCTGTCCACCGCCCTCGGTCTGATGATCGTAAGCCACCGACACTCTGGCACCCGTCCCGTGCCGCTCCGGGCATCCGACCCACCCCGCCCCCGACACTCACCCGCCCGGCCCAGCCCGCTGTCCGCCCGCCCCGCCCCGGCGGCCGGTGCCCCGGACGGGGCGGCGCCGCCCCTGAACAGCGGTACGGCGCCGGGCGGTTCCGTCCGCAGCGCCGACGAGGACGCGCCGCCTGCGGCCGGACCGGCGAGCAGTGCGCTCGTACCCGCACCCGCCCCCCACCCGCACCCGCCGAGGGCGACGGCGCGGGGGCCGGCGCCGACCGCTTCACCGCCCGAACCCCTCCCCGCCCTCGAGGAGTTGGCGGCCCGGAACGTCCCCGGCCCGCCCTCCGCCCGCCTCCGCCAGCCCACCTCCACCCTCCTCCGCCGCCGCAACGCCGCCGCAACGCCGCCGCAACGCCGTCGCGCTCCCCCGGCCGGTCGTCCCCGTGTCGGCGGCCGGATGCGGCAGGGTGGGAGCATGGGTGATCCGGGAGGGACCGACTACGCGGTCAGCGCCGAGTTCTACGACCTGTTGCAGGCGGAGCCGGACCGGCGGCGGGCGGAGCGCTGGTTCGCCGGGGCGGCGGGCCGGGCCAGGCACGGGATCGTGGACTTCGGCGCGGGCACCGGGATCGTCACCCGGGTGCTGCTGGAGTCCTCGGGCGTGCCGGTGCACGCCGTGGAGCCCGCCCCGGCGATGCGGACGGTGCTGATGTCCCGGGCGGCGGCGTTCGGCGCGGACCGGCGGGCCCGGCTGACGGTCCACCCGGGCCGGGCCGAGGACGCCGGGTTGGAGGCGGTCGCCGACCTGGCGGTGGCCGCCAACGTGGTCGGCTGTGTGGAACCGGCCGCGCGGCGCGCCCTGTGGCGGGCGGCGGCCCGGGCCCTGGTGCCCGGCGGGGTGCTGCTGTTCGACCCGCCGCCGGTCGGACTCCCGGACGGGATCGAGGCGTTGGAGGGGCTCGGTCCGGTCCGGATGGGCGCGGACAGCTACCTGGCGGACGTCACCCGGGTCCCCGACCGCGGGGTGCTGCGGATGGTCTTCGACTACCGGGTGGAGCGCGCGGGCCTGGCGGTGCGCGGTGCCCGGGAGGAGTTCCCGGTCTGGCCGGCCGAGCCCGCGGTGCTGGTGGCGGAGGCCGCGCAGGCGGGCCTCGAGCTCGTCGCGGCCCCGCACCCGGACCTGCTGGCGGCCCGCCGTCCGCACGGTTGAGCCGGGGTCGGGCAGGATGGCGGCATGCTGACGATGGGTTCGGTGGTGCTGGGGGTGGCGGACGTGCCGCGGGCGGTGGCGTTCTGGACGGCCGCCCTGGGGTACGTCCCGCGCGGGGACGGCGACGAGCGGTGGGCGGTGCTGCTGCCGCCGGAGCCCGGCGGGGTGCAGCTGGCGCTGGGTCTCAGCGCGAGCCCGGTCCAGGCGCACCCCCGGGTGCACCTGGACCTCTACGCGCGGGACGCGGCCGATCAG
>NZ_JBHUWH010000245.1:0-11449 GCF_042670125.1 Kitasatospora sp. NPDC057198
CGCAAGACCGCGCACGCCGAAGCGATGATCAAGGTCGCCATGATCCGCCTCATGGCCGCCCGCCTCGCCGGCGAGGAGATCGAGCCACACGGCCCCATCGAGACCGAAGCAGCCCGCCGCCTCGCCGACGACCTCAACAATCAGTAGCAGGCCAATTACCCCACACTTTCTTACGCGTGCAGCGCGTCGTAGACCCGGGCCAGCCCGTAGACGATCCACGGCGAGGCGAGGACCAGCACCGCCACCACCGCCGCAGCCACCGCGAACTGCACCACCACCCGCCGCGTCTCCCGCCGCACCGCCCGCCCTTTCGTCGTCGTCCCCTGCCCGGAGGACGACGCCCCCGCGCTCACGGTTGCACCACCGGCACCACCGGCACCACCGGCACCGTCAGCACCGCCCGGCGCACCAGCACCCGGCACTCCTGCGACCACCGCCCGTCCGCCGCCCGCCCGCACAGCGGTTGAACCAGCACGTCCTCCGCCGCGGGTTCCGCCGCGCCGCTCCCCCGCTCCCGCAGCCACGCCGCCACCGCCTCCAGCGCCGACGGCCGCCCGGCCCCGAGCTCGTACCGGCCGACCTCCACCCACTCGTCCCCGGCCGGCGTCATCGCCCCTCCCCGCCGTCCAGGAACGCCGCCACCTCGGCGGCCAGCGCGGCGAGTTGCTCCCCGGCCTCCAGCCAGGTGGTCACCTCGGCCTGCCAGGTGCCGTCGGCGGCGCGCCAGGGCCGCAGTACCCAGGTCAGCGCGACGTGGCCGCCGGAGCCGGATACCGCGCACAGTGCCAGGTCGCGGTCAACATTGTGCCACTCCCGTTCGCCCGGCCAGCCCCGGAAGTCCGCCGCCAGGCCGGCCAGGAAGCCCGCGAGGCCGCCGCCCGGACCCAGGTCGACCACCCGGTCCAGCCGGGCCGCCAGCCCGGGGGCCCGCAGTTCCACCGCGCACCGCACGACCCCGTCGTCCTCCGCCCGGTCCGCCAGCAGGACGCCGACCTCCCGGTCCCGCCCGCACCGCACCCGCACGCCGCGGGCCCCGCCCTCGTCCGATCCGTTCACCGGGCGATCATCCCGGCCGGCGCGGAATCGGACAACCGGTCGGCCCGGGGCGGGGGTTTCGTGTGCACGGGCCCAGGCGGCGGCGTTCTTCAGGCTGCACCCGTCGGCGCCGGTGGGGTCGCCGCGCAGGGCGCCGGTGGGGCCGCCGCGCAGGGCGGCGGCGGCGCGGGTCGGGAAGCAGCCGCGGCGAATGCCGATCGCGACACCCGCCCGTACGGTCGACGCCTTCCCGGCCGGCCGCCTGTCCGCCGTCCGGGCGGCCGCCCAACTCCGGTGGGCGCGGGCGCCCTTGCCGCCCTCCGGAGGAAATCCGGGATCTGAGTACGGGTACTCTGGCCACCGATCGACCGCACACGGAATGATGATCGCACCGGTGGGCCGTCCGGGCCCGCCCCGCCGACCGGAGCCCCCGCCGTGAAACGTCCCGCCCTGGCCGTGGCCGCCGCCGTGCTCGCCGCGGGCACCCTGCTCACCGGCTGCGGCTCCACCCACTCCTCCGGGGGCTCCTCGAACGCGGGCGCCGCCCGCCCGAGCGGCTCGAACCCGAGCGCCTCCACCAGCGGCACCCCGAGCGCCGCGCAGGAGGCCCAGCAGAAGTACGAGCAGCAGCAGAAGCAGGCGGTGGCCGACCACGACCGGGCGTTCCCGACCGTTGCGGAGACCTGCGCGGGGAAGTCCACCGCGGTGCCGTCCCCGGTCGCCCCGCCCCCGGTCGACCCCACGCCCTCGCTCGGCCCGGACGCGAACCCGGGGCAGCCCGAGAACCCCAAGTACGCCGAGAACCACGCCTACTTGCAGACGGCCGCGCTGAGCCCCGTCCAGCAGTGCCGGGGCGACGCGCACGCCGCGCGGATCACCGCCGAACTCGCCAAGCAGGCCCCGCCGAACGACCCCGAGCAGGCGAAGGCCCTGCTCACCCGCCTCGGCTACCCGAACGCCACCGTCACCCCGGGCAGCCGCGGCGTGCAGTTCACCTTCTTCGTCCCGCAGATCGGGCCCTGCCTGACCGGCACGCTCTCCGCCCCGCCGCACATCGAGGTGCACGGCCCCTACCTGGAGGGCGGCTGCTCCCCCTCCCCCGGCGGCCACTGAGCCCCCGCCGCCCGGTACCCGGCGCCCACCGCCCGGCACCCACCGCCCACCGCTCGCCGCCCGCCGCCCGCCGCCCGCCGCACTCACCCCCGGCACCGGCGCGCCCACCAGGGATCGTCCGGCGGAGCGGACGGGTCGGGCCAGGTACGGCTGGTGTAGCGGGCGTCGAGCGGCTGCACGATGCTCCTCAACTCCCGGGCGGCCCGCCGCGGAAGGGCACGGAGGGCGATCTCGAGGACCCCGCGTTCGTCGGTCCGGTAGAAGGGGTTGCACAGCGGGCAGCCGCAGCCGCCCGAGAGCGCCGAATCCGGCCGGTACGCCGTACGCGTCCACGCCCGGAGGGCACTCGCCACGGCCCCCGGCCAGAGGCATTCGCCTTCGAGACGGGCGACGGCGGCCGCGAGTGCGCGGGAACCGCGGGCGAGACCGGGCACCGGGGCTCCGTCGGCACCCCGCGCGGGACGGCGACCGGTGACCCGGAGCCGGGACGGCCGCCTACGCGGCATTTCCCCTTCGACAGTGCTGCATGCGGCCCAGTCTGCCGGTTCCCCGGCCGCGCCCGCACCCGGATTGCGAGGACGGCGGAGCGGAAATCCCTTCGCGACGGGGCAGTCGGCCCGCCAGGATGGGGCGATGACGAACGATGCGCTGTTCCGTCGGGCGGCCGGCCTCTGGGAGGAACTGGCCGCCGTGCCCGCCGCCTTCCCCGCGCCGGGCGCCGCCACCGTCGTGGTCTCCCCGGCCTCCGGCCTGTGCCCGCCGGGCTGGTCCGGGCTGCTGACCCTGAACGGCGCGGTGCTGGCGACCGTACCGGACGAACGGCGGGCCGGACTGCTGCGCGCCGCACTGCGCTCCTGCCCGGAGGCCGCGTGGAACGCCGGCCTGCTGCGCACCGCTCTCCCGGTCGGCCGGATCCTGGGGCCCGCCGCACTCGCCTACCTCGCCCCGGAGGCGCTGGCCCCCGCCGCAACCGGCCCGCGACCGGCGGTCCACCGACTCCCGGCCGACCACCCCGCCCTGCTCGCCCTGCTGGCCCGCTCCCCGGCGGAGGACCGCGACGAGGCTTCGCTCGACGAGATCACCTCCCCCGCGTTCACCGTCCTGCGGCACGGCCGCGCCCTGGCCGCCTGCGGCTACCGCGCCTGGCCGCACCGGACCGCCCAGTTCGCCGTCCTCACCGCCCCGGAGGCCCGCGGCCGGGGCCTGGCCCGAACCGCCGCGACGGCCGCCGCCGCCCACGCCCTGTCCGCCGGCCTCCTCCCCCAGTGGCGCGCCCGCGTCCCCGCCTCCCGCCGGGTCGCCGCCCGGATCGGCTTCCGCGAACTGGGCGCCCAGCTCTCCGCCGAGATCCCCTGAAGCCCTTCCCGGACCCCGCCGACCGGCCGGCCTCAGCGCCGACCCGACACCAGCAGCGCGGCATGCGGAAGCGCCAGCACGCCGTCCGCCGCACGGAACTCCCCGGCCAGGCGGATGAACTCGGCCTCGATCCGGGCCCGGACCTCCGGGGTCTGGTGGTGCAGGAGTTCGCCGATGAAGGCGACCCGCCCGGCGGGCCCGGCCCACCATTCCTCGGGGGTGGTGCGGTGGTCCCAGCGCAGGGTGCGGCAGTCGGTGTCGTGCAGGCCCCTGGCGGTGAGCAGCCCGGTCAGGCCCTCGGGGGTACCGATGGCCTGGAGCGCGGCGGGTGGTGGCGGCAGGTGGGCGGGCCGGGTGGCCTGCGCGGCTTCGACGGCCCGGCCGAGCAGGCTCTGCCCGGGGGCGGCGGGGTTGGCCCAGACGGTGAGGGCGAGCCGGCCGCCGGGGCGCAGCACCCGGCGCAGTTCGGCCACGGCGGCGTCCGGCCGTCCGACGTGGTTGATCACGAAGTTGCCGACCACGGCGTCGAACGTCTGGTCGGCGAAGGGCAGTTCGGGCAGGGTCGCGGCGTGCAGTTCGGCCTGCGGGGCGTTGCGCCGGGCTTCGGCCAGCATGCTGGGTTCGGCGTCGACGGCGGTGACCCGGGCGCCGCGCGCGCAGGCGGCGGTGGCCGCGGTGCCCGTGCCGGTGCCGACGTCCAGCACTGCCCGGCCGGGCCCGACGGCGGCGGCGTCGAGCAGGGCGGGCACCGGGTGGGCGCAGAGCCGGGCGAAGCTCGCGGCGTAGGCGGTGGCCCGGCCCGTCCAGATCCGCCGCTCCAGGGCGTCGAACGCGTCGAGGGTCTCCGGGCTGTCGGCCGTACCGTGCCCGGGGCCGCCCACCGTGAAGTTCGCCATCCGTCCGCCCCTCGCCGCGCCTCGTCCCGCCGGTCGTCATCCGCCTTGACGTCGGCTCAGCCCTGGGCGGTTCCGCGCACCTTCGCCAGGAAGCCGGCCAGGTTGTCGCGCATCCGCTCGATCCGCTGCTCTTGCGTCAGCGACTCGTGGATCTTGCTGCCGGTCTCGCGCAGGCCCCGGACGTACAGCGGGCAGGCCAGGTCGCTGCACATGTACGCGCCGACGGAGTTGCCCTGTCGCCCGGCGGGGCCGGCCAGCGGGGCGACCAGCAGGGAGACGCCGCCAGTGTGCGTGGTGACGCACAGCGAGCAGATGCTCCGGCGGGGCTGCCAGGAGGCGCCGGAGGAGGCACGCAGGACGACGGCCTGCGGGTGGCCGTCGATCTCGGTGACCAGGTAGGCGCGGTCGGGGGCCTGCGGGTCGCGCCAGCCGAGGAAGTCCAGCTCGGGCCAGGGCTGTTCGGCCAGCTCGCGGGGCAGGTTCAGTCGTTTCGCCTCGCCCTTGGAGCAGTTCAGGAACGCGGCGCGGATCTCTGGGTCGGTCAGCTCTCTCACGAAACACCACGCTAATTTGCCTAAGTCGTTTAGGCAAACGGATAATGCTTCCAGGAAGTGCGGGGACCAGGAGAGGAACGGGTGAACACGGTGGCACGTGCAGGTCTGACCCCGGGGGTGCTGGCCCAGGCGGGCGCGGAACTGGCCGACGAGGTGGGCTTCGAGCAGGTGACGGTCACCGAGCTGGCCCGGCGCTTCGACGTCAAGGTCGCCAGCCTGTACTCGCACGTCCGCAGCTCGCACGACCTCAAGGTCCGGATCGCCCTGCTGGCCCTGGAGGAGCTCGCCGACCGGGCAGCCGACGCGATCGCCGGGCGCTCCGGCCGCGACGCCCTGGCCGCCTTCGCCGAGGCGTACCGCGGCTACGCCCGCGAGCACCCGGGCCGCTACGACGCCGCCCGGCTCCGGCTCGACCCGGAGACCGCCGCCGCCAGTGCCGCCCCCCGGCACTCCCAGCTGACCCGGGCGATCCTGCGCGGCTACCACCTCTCCGAGCCGGGCCAGACCCACGCGGTCCGGCTGCTCGGCGGCGTCTTCCACGGCTACATCGGCCTGGAGGCCGCCGGGGGCTTCGCCCACACCCCGGTGGACCCGCAGGAGTCCTGGGACTGGATCGTCGACTCGCTGGACGCCCTGCTCCGCGCCCGCGCCGACGGCTGAACCACCGGTCGGGGCCGGGCCGGAACGGCGGGTGCTCAGAACGGCGGGTACTCAGAACGGCGGGTGCTCGAAGCCGCCCGTGGGTTCCAGCGGCTCCGACGGCTGCGGCGGCTCGTAGTGCTGGAGGACGGCCAGCGCCTCCTCGATCCGGCCCAACTCGACGAGGTACCCGCCCAGGTCGCGCCGGTTCCAGTCCGGGTCCGGGGCGACCCGGAGCAGGGCGACCGCCTCCTCCGTCCGCCCGGCGTCCGCGAGCATCCGGGCGACCTGCCCCGGCGCGTACCAGGTGTCGCCCTCCGGGTGGGCCCGGCTCCGCTCGACGGCCTCGTCGATCCGGCCGCAGGCGGCCATCAGCGGCAGCCGCATCCAGTACTGCTCCCAGTGCTCCGCGCCGCCGCGCCGCTCCCGGAGCGCGTCGAGCAGGTCCAGGCCGTGCCCGGGGCGGCCGAGGTCGAGGCAGAGCGTGGCCAGCAGGTCGAGGTCGCAGTCCTCTCCGCCGCTGCGCTCGGCGCACCGGTACGCCAGCTCGATCGCCTCCTCGCCGCGGCCGTGCCGGGCCAGCAGGTGGGCCAGCAGCACCGGCACGTGCCGCCGGAAGACCTCCGTCCGCCGGTACGCCTCGATCGCGCCGTCGACGTCGCCGCGCTCCTCCAGCACCTCGGCCAGCCGTTGCAGCCCGTGCCCGTACCCGTCGGCCTCGGCGTAGGCGCGCAGCTCCTCGATCCGGCCGTGCCGGGCCAGCAGGTCGGCGAGCGCGTCCCGGTTGCCGACGGAGGTGTCCTGCCGGGTGCGCAGCAGGGCGATCGCCTCCGCCACCCGGCCCTGCCGCTCGCGGATCCCGGCGAGCAGCTCGACGGCGTTGCGCGGCTCGACCCCGCCGCTGCGGCCGTCGGGGCCCCAGACGTCCCCGGTTTCGGGCGGGGCAGCCGCGATCCGGGCCGCCAGCAGGTCGGCGGCCTCCTCCGCGAGCCCGGCCGCTTCGGCGGCCTCGACCAGCGGCCCGGCCAGGAACCACTCGCTCAGGTGCGGGAGCAGCAGGGCGAACGCCTCGTCGGCGCGGCCGTGCCGGGTGAGCAGCCGGGCGAAGGAGCGCAGCACCAGCTGGTCGCCGCCCTCGGCGTACGGGCGGGCCAGCGCCACGGCCTCCTCGACCCGGCCCCGGCCCTCCAGCAGTTCGACGGCGGCCTCGGCGGCCGGCCACCAGTTGAGGGCGAGGTACGGTTCGAGCACCGCGAGCGCCTCGTCCGGCCGCCCGTGCCGCTCCAGCCACCGGGCCCACTCCCGGGCGCAGAACCACTCCCCGCGCCCGGCCTGCTCCCGCACCACGGCGGTGTGGCCCAGCTCGAGCAGCCGCCGGACCAGGTCGGGCGGGACGCAGCCGCTCTCGGTGCGCACCCGGTGGTCAAAATCGTCGACGTTCACGGGAGCGGACGCTAACAGCCGCCCCCGACAGCCCTCCCGACGGCCGGCCCCTTCCCGCCCGCCGCTCAGGCGCCTTCGCGCACCGGGAGCTTCCAGCCCGGACGCGGGTAGTGGCAGGTGTAGCCGTTGGGGTAGTGCTGGAGGTAGTCCTGGTGCTCGGGCTCGGCCTCCCAGAAGTCGCCCAGCGGGGTGACCTCGGTGACCACCTTGCCCGGCCACAGGCCGCTGGCGTCGACGTCCGCGATGGTGTCGAGGGCGGTGGCGCGCTGGTCCTCGTCGGCGTAGAAGACCGCCGAGCGGTAGCTGCTGCCGATGTCGTTGCCCTGCCGGTCCAGGGTGCTCGGGTCGTGGATCTGGAAGAAGTACTCCAGCAGCGTCCGGTAGCTGATCCGCTCCGGGTCGTAGACGATCTCCAGCGCCTCGGCGTGGCCGGGGTGGTTGCGGTAGGTGGCGTGCGCGTTCTGGCCGCCGGTGTAGCCGGTCCGGGTCGACTGGACGCCGGGGAGTTTGCGGATCAGCTCCTGCATCCCCCAGAAGCACCCGCCGGCCAGGACAGCGCGGTCCGTGGTCATCTCGTACTCACTCCTCGCATCGATGCGTCGACTCGTCCCCCCGGGACACCGCCCCGGAGGAACCACCCGGTCCAACCGCCCGCGCGCCCCCGGTGTTCCCCTCCGCCGGACCCCGTGCCCGGTGGTTCCTCCGCGAGCGCCCCGGCCTCAGCCGGCCAGCCCCTCGAGGACCTGCGCGCCGGGCAGGGCGGCGGCGACCGCGCCGGGCAGGATCAGCTTGCCGCGCCGCCGACCGCTGCCGACCAGGACGTGCGGGGTGGCGGCGACCGCCGCGTCGATCAGCAGCGGCCAGTGCGCGGGCAGGCCGACGGGGGTGATGCCGCCGTACTCCATGCCGCTCTCGCCGACGGCGGTGTCCACCGGCGCGAACGACGCCTTGCGGGCGCCCAGGTGGCCGCGGACCGCCTTGTTGACGTCGAGCCGGGTGGTGGCCAGCACCAGGCCGGCGGCGAGCGTGGTCTCCCCGCCGCGCTTGGCGGCGACCACCACGCAGTTCGCGGACGCCTCGACCGGGACGTCGTGGGCGGCGCAGAACACGGCGGTGTCGGCCAGTTCCGGGTCGGTGTCCACGTACAGCACCTGGCCGGCCAGTTCCGCGTCCCAGCCGCCGAGCAGGGCGGCGACCGGGGGCGCCAACTCCCCGAGGGCGTCCAGCGCGCGCCGCACCTGCGGGAAGTTCCCGAACGGCGCCCGGACCGACTGCTCCACCTGTTCCACCTGCTCGCTCATGCCGACGACTCTAACGCCGCCGCGGTGCCGTCCCGTTCACCCGTCGAGCGCCGCCCGCCAGCTCCAGGAGGTGCGGCGCCCGCGGCCCGGCAGTCCGCCCCGGCCGGTGCACCAGAGCAGGACCGGGGCGGGGTCGCCGGCAGGGGCGTCGGGGAAGAGCCGGGCCAGCACGGCGGCGCAGGGCGCGGGCGGCGGCGTCCAGTCGAGGGCCAGGCCGGTGGTGATGTCGTGGGTGTGCAGCAGCGTCTCGGCGATGCCCATCGCGGCGAAGCCCGTCCGGTCGGTCGGGCCCCAGTGCCAGGCCCTGGCGTCCGGGCCGGCGGCGGCCAGGGCGAGGGCGAGCAGTTCGCCGCAGGCCAGCGCGGTGGTCAGCGTCTCGGCCGGGCCGGCGTCCGGACGCACCGTCAGGTCGAAGGGCAGGTAGCCGCCCCCGGGGCGGGCCACGACCTGCCCGGCGTAGGCGAGCAGGTCGTGGCCGACGTGGGCGAGCGTCTCCCGGCAGCTCCACTCCAGCGGGCCGGCCGGGACGCTCCAGTCGGCGCCGAGGTGCGGGGTGAGGACGCGTCGGGTCTCCGCCAGGGCGGTGCGCAGTCCGGTGTGGTCCGTTCCGGTGTGATCCATGGGGATCATCCTCCGCCCCGCCCCCGGCCCGCGGTCCTACAGGTAGGGGCGGGTGATCAGTTCCAGGCCGTGCCCGGCCGGGTCGAGCACGTAGACGCCGCGCCCGCCGTGCTCGGTGTTGGTCTCGCCGGGGCGCTGCATCTGCGGGTCGGCCCAGTGGTCGGTGCCGCGCTCGCGCAGCAGGGCGACGGCGCGGTCGAACAGCTCGTCGTCGACCAGGAAGGCGTAGTGCTGCATCTGGACCTCCACCGGCGGCGCGGCGAACTGCAGCATGACGCCGTCGGCGAGCAGCAGGTTGGTGAACGGGCCCCAGGAGGGCGCCTGTTCGGCCTCCAGCAGCTCGCGGTAGAAGCGGGCGGACGCGGCGGCGTCCTCGGAGAGGATGATGGTGTGGTTGAAGGCGGCGGGCATGGCCGGGTGAACCTCGTTCCGGGTGTGGTCGGTCTGGGGACGTGTGCGCGCACTGCTCCCCGGGCCCGGCGGCCCTCGGACGTGCGGACGCCCCTGCGGCACCCGGGGCGCGGTCAGTCGCCCACCGGGTCACCGATCCGTGCGTGGCCCCTGGCCGTTCCGGTGTTCACCCGGGCACCGTACGCAACCCCCGGCCCGGTCGGCAAACCCTTTTCCGCCGCCTCCCCGGCACGGCGGAAATCCGGGTGCGAACGGCCCGCCGTCGGCGCTACCGTCGCGCGGGTGGCTGACGAATGCTTCACCGTGCCCAGGTTGGCGGCCCTCTACGACGCGCTCGACCCGGACCGCTCCGACCTGCTGCCCTACCTCGCCCTGGCCGACGGGCTCGGTGCCGCCGAGGTGGTCGACCTGGGCTGCGGCACCGGGGTGTTCGCCCTGCTGCTGGCCGGGCGCGGCGTGCGGGTGGTGGGCGTCGACCCGGCCGCCGCGTCGGTCGAGGTGGCCCGCGGCAAGCCGGGCGCCGAGCGGGTCCGCTGGCTGGTCGGGGACGGAACGGGCCTGCCGCCGCTGCGGGCCGACCTGGTCACCATGACGGCCAACGCCGCCCAGGAGATCACCGACCCGGAGCACTGGTCGGCCACCCTGCGGGGCGTGCGGGGCGCGCTGCGTCCGGGCGGGCACCTGGTGTTCGAGAGCCGGGTCCCGGCCCGCCGCGCCTGGGAGTCCTGGACGCGGGAGGCGTCCCACCGGGTCAGTGACCTGCCGGGTGTCGGCGCGGTGGAGAGCTGGGTGGAGCTGCGTTCCGTCGACGGCCCGCTGGTGTCCTTCCGCTGGCACTACGTGTTCGCCTCGGACGGGCAGCACCTCACCTCGGACTCCACCCTGCGCTTCCGCGAGCGCGCCGAGGTGGAGGCCGACCTGCGCGCCGCGGGCCTCGAACCGCTCGAGGTCCGGGACGCACCGGACCGTCCGGGCCTGGAGTACGTCTTCCTGGCCCGCCGCCCCCCGGACCCGCCCTCCTGAACCCGCGGCCCCTGAACCCGCCGCCCCCGAGCCCGCCGCCCCTGAACCCCGGGCCCGAAGCCGCTCCGGGGCGGGCTCAGTGCCCCGGCTCGGCCGGGCCGCCGTGCTCGAACCGCAGGACGCGCTCGCGCAGCAGGCGCCTGGCCCGCGGCAGGAAGGCGCTGCTGGGGCCGCCGACGTGCGGGGTGATCAGCACGCCGGGGGCGTGCCAGAGCGGGTGGTCGGCGGGCAGCGGTTCCGGGTCCGTGACGTCCAGCGCCGCCCGCAGGCGCCCCGCGGAGAGTTCGGCGAGCAGCGCCGCGGTGTCCACCACCGGCCCGCGGGCGACGTTGACGAGCAGCGCGCCGTCCTTCATCCGGGCCAGGAAGGCGGCGTCGACGAGGTGCCGGGTCTCCGGGGTCAGCGGGGTCAGCAGCACCACGACGTCCGCGGCCGGCAGCAGTTCGGGCAGCTCGGCGACCGCGTGCACCCGCTCCTCGGGGCGGGCGCCGCGGGCGACCCGGACCACCTCGCACTCGAACGGCTCCAGCCGCGCGGCCAGCGCGCGCCCGATCGAGCCGTAGCCGAGGACGAGCACCGTCTTGTCGGCGAGGGACTCGTGGAACTCCAGCCGCCAGGTGCCCCGGTCCTGCAGCCGGGTGAAGCCGGGCAGGCCCCGCAGCGAGGCGAGGGTCAGCGTCACCGCCAGTTCGGCGGTGCTGGCGTCGTGCAGGCCGCGCGCGTTGCAGGCCCGCACGCCCTCCGGGACGTGCGGCAGGACGTCGTCCATCCCGGCGGTCAGCGTCTGGACGACCTTCAGCGCGGGCAGCCGCGGGATCAGCGGCAGCGCGGCGGCGTGCCGCAGGTAGGGCAGGCAGAAGAACTCCACCGCGGCAAGCTCCTCGTCCGGCGGCACCGGCCCGTCCCCGTCCCACACGAGGACGTCGAGACCGGCGGGCAGGCCGCCGATCGTGTCGGGCGCGTACGGGAGGAGGTAGCGGGCGCTCATGCTCCGACCCTAGCCGTCCGGCCGTCGGCCGCCCCGCCGGGGCCGGGCGTGCGCGGGCCCCTCCCGGAC
>NZ_JBHUWH010000246.1:0-11424 GCF_042670125.1 Kitasatospora sp. NPDC057198
CCCCGGGACGGACCTCCAGCCGGACGGCCGGACCGGCGGCGGCACCGTCCAGGGCGCGGCGGGCGAAGGACTCCAGGCGGCGGTCGTGCAGCGTCGCGGAGGCCAGTTCCAGACAGGCGGCGAAACGCGCGCGGGCGCCGGCCCGGTCGTCGGCGGCGAGGGCGCGCAGACCGAGGGCGCGCAGCAGCTCGAAGCGGGCCCGCGGCTCGTCCGGGCCCGGATCGGCGTCCCGCGCCGCGGCCAGCAGGGAACGGGCGCCGTCGTCGTCCCCGGCGTCCGCGCGCAGCTCCGCCAGGCCGACCAGGGCGCGGCACAGCTCGCCCCGCGCACCGGTCTCCTCGGCCAGGCGGCGGGCCAGCCCGTAGCGCTCCCCGGCGGTCCCCGTCCGCCGCTGCTGCCAGGCGAGGTCGCCCAGCGAGCGGAGCGTGCGCACCTGCGCGGGGCGGTCGCCGCAGCGCCGGGCCGCGTCCAGGGCCAGGGTGTGGGTCCGCTCCCAGGCGTCCCACGCGGCGTGCGTCTCCAGGTGCCCCTCCAGGGCCTCCGCCAGCCGCACCGCCGCGGCCAGCCGCCCCGCGCCGTGGGCCTGCCCGACCGCCCGGACCACCGCCTCCCGCTCCCGGGCGAACCAGCCCGCGGGGTCGGGCGGCTGCTCGCCGGACGGCCGGGCCCGGGTCAGCACCGCCAGCACCTGCCCGGCCGTCCGGGCGTGCTCCGCGCACAGCCGCTCGATCGCGTCGCCGGTGCCCTGCGGCCCCTCCTCCTCACCCAGCCGCTCCACCGCCAGCACCCGCAGCAGCTCCGGCAGCCGGTAGCGCTCCCCGTCGGCGGCGGCCAGCAGCCGCTCGTCCACCAGCCCGTCCAGCAGCCGGACGGTCCGCCCGGGGGAGCAGCCCAGCACCGCACCGGCCGCGGCCCGCCCGAACGGGCCCGGCGGCAGCAGACCCAGCAGCCGGAACGCCTGCCGCAGCTCCGGCCGGGCGTCCTGGTACGCGTGCAGCAGGGCCGCCCGGACGTCCAGCTCGCCGACCCGCAACTCGCCCAGCCGGAAACGCTCGTCGCGCAGCCGCTCCACCAGCGAGGCCACGCTCCAGTGCGGACGGGCCGTCAACTGGGCGGCCGCCACCCGAAGCGCCAGCGGCAGCCGGCCGCACAGCCCCAGCAACTCCTCGACGGCCTCCGGCTCGGCCGCCGCCCGCTCCGGGCCGGCCGCCGCCGCGAACAGCCGCCGGGCCTCGGCCGGCTCCAGCGCGTCCAGCAGCACCGGCCGCATGCCGCCCAGCCCGGCCGGCAGCCGCCGGGCGGTGACGATCGCGCTGCTGCCCGCGCCGGTCGGCAGCAGCGGGCGCAACTGCGCCTCCGAGTCGGCGTTGTCCAGCACCAGCAGCATCCGACGGTCCGTCAACTGCTCCTGCCACGCCTCGCGGAGCTCGCCCGCCCCCGCCCCCCGCGCCAGCCGCACCCCGCGGTGCCGCAGCAGCGCGGAGATCGCGCTGGTCGCGGCCAGCGGCCGCCCCGGCTCGGGCAGCAGGTCCAGGAACAGCCGGCCGTCCGGGAACGCCGGGCCGCTGCGGTGCGCGGCCTCCAGGGCGAACGCCGTCCGGCCCGCGCCCGGCTGCCCGGCCACCGCGACGAACGTGCCCGGCGGCCCGCCGCGCAGCAGCTCCTCCACCCGGGCCAGGGCGTCGTCGCGGCCGGTGAACAGCGGATCGGCGGGCGGCAGCGCGACCGCACCCGGCAGCGGACCCGCGCCGCCCCGGTCGTCCGGGCCCTGCCCGCGCGGCGCCGGGTCCGGCTCGGCGGCGGCCGGCCGCAGCAGCTCCGGGTCGCCCGCCAGGATGCGCCGGTGCAGCCGCTGCAGCGGCGCCCCCGGCTCCACCGCCAGCTCGGCCACCAGCAGCCGGCGCAGCCCGCTGAACGACTCCAGCGCCTCGGCCTGCCGCCCGGCCCGGTACAGGGCCAGCATCAGGTGGCCGTGCAGCTCCTCGCGCAGCGGGTGCTCGGCGGCCAGCGAGCGCAGTTCGGCGATCAGTTCGTGGTGCCGGCCGAGTTCCAGGTCGGCCCGGATGCGCTGGTTCAGCGCGGCGGCCGCGGCCTCGGCGAGCTGCGCGGCGGCCCCCTCCAGCAGCGGCCCGTGCGGGGTGTCGGAGAGCAGCGGGCCGCGCCACAGCCCGACCGCCCGGCGCTGGAGGTCGGCGGCGCTGCGGTAGCGGCCGTCGGCCAGCGCCTCCCGGCCCAGCCGGTGCAGCTCCTCGAACACCGACACGTCGAGCAGGTCCGGGGCCAGGGAGAGCCGGTAGCCGGGCGGCTGGGTGCGCAGCGCCTCCCGACCGTGCGGCGGGTCGACGACGTCCAGCAGCTTGCGCAGCTGCGAGACGTACACGTGCACGGTGGAGGTGGCGGTGCGCGGCGGCTCGTCCTGCCACAGCTCGGTGACCAGGCTGTCCACCGACACCACCTGGTTGGCGCGCACCAGCAGGGTGCCCAGCAGCACCCGCAGCTTCGCCGCCTGCGGGGTGTGCGGCACGCCGGGCCGCGCACTGCCCTCGATCTCCATCGGCCCCAGGATCCGGAACCTCACCCGGCCCACCTCCTCCCCGTCCCCGCTCCCCACCGTGCCCGCTCCCCGCGCCCTGTTCCCGCTTTCCGCCGCGCGGCCCGGGCCGTTCGGGCCGTTCGGGCCGTTCGGGCCGTTCTGGCCGCGCGGGCTGTCCGGGCCGTCCGGCCGCGGGTCAGAAGTCCTGCACCACCGTGGTGCGCGCCTCGACGACCGTCCGGCGGTTCTGCGTGAGCGTCAGCGTGACCGGGACGGCCGGGCGCCCCGCCCCGTCCCGGCCGAGCGGGCCGGGCTCGGCCGTGCAGCGCACCGGCAGGTCGGCCTCGGCGAAGCCGCGGAAGTGCACCCGGCAGGAGGCCGGCAGGGTGCGCTCCGGGACGAGCCCGACCGTGCGCCCGGCGGTCAGCACCGCGGCCTGCCGCAGCGCCTCCATCAGCAGCGTCCCGGACAGGTGGCCGTCCGGGGTGCTGCCGCCCAGCGCGGGGTTGTCGCTGGGGGCCAGCAGCCACAGGCTCAGCCGCCCGCCCGCGAACCCCACCGGCTCGCCCAGCACCACGTTGGCGGCCGCGCCGCGGCCCACCGCACCCGGGGCGACCGGCCGGACCGGGCCGTCCGGCTCGTCCGCCAGCTCGGGCGCGGCCCGCACCGCCCAGCGGCTGTGCGCGAGCTGCCTGCGGTGCACGCCCGGCATCACGAACACCAGGCTCGCGGTGCCCGTCGCGCACGGCGTGTCGTCCAGCGACACCTCCAGCCGGAAGTCCAGGTCGCGCGGCACCCCGTCCACCACGTGCCCGGGTACGGCCCGCAGCTCGGTGGTCATCCGGGCGGGCCCGGAGCCGCGGCGCCAGGCCGCGGTCTCGGTCAGCTCCAGCCCGACCCGGTAGAACAACCCGGGCCGGGCGGACGGCACCCCGAAGTACTGGTGGCCGACGAACTCGCCGACCTCCCGCACCGCCTCGGTCACCAGCTGCGGGTCGTGGAAGTGCCCGGGGCCGTCGTTGAACAGCGGGTGCGCGCCGGGCGTGTCACCGGTCAGCAGGAACCGCTCCTCGCCGCTGCTCGGCGCCTCCAGCAGGTAGTGGTCCCAGGACGGCGGGCAGTGCACCAGGTGCCGGGCCGCCCGGCCGAGCAGCCCGTGCGCGGGGTGCGGACCGGTGATCGCGGTGCTCTCGATGGTCATGGCGGTTCCCCCGGATCGGCTGGTGGCGGCCCGATCGACAGGCCACGACCCAGCATCGCGCCCCCGCCGGCCCCCGGGACACCGTTGGCGGGTGGCAACAAGCTGCGCGACCGCTTCTCCCACCCGTCCCGAGACGCCCCGAGACGCCCTGAGATCAGCCCGGCTCCGCCGCGGAGCGGACCTCGTGTGCCTCGTGGACCTCGTGGACCTCGCTCCAGACGGTCTCGCGGGCGGTGCCGCCGTTGCGCGAGGGCGGGGAGTAGCGGTGGCCCCAACGGTCGCCCAGCGCAAGGGCGTTGAGGACGGCTCGGTGGTCGTCCGGACCGTTGTCGTCGGCGTCGTTGTCGGTGCGGAGGAGGTCGAGTTCGACGCGGTAGCCGTCGGGTACGGCGGTGAGGCGGGCTTGGGCGCCGCCGGCCTTGGCGAGCTGTTCGGCGATCTCCCAGGCGCGTTGCCGCAGTGCGTCGCTCACGAGGCGGCACCCAGTGCGGAGGGGTGCGGTGCGGAGGGGCGGGGCGGCACGGGCAACTCGCCGCGCAGGTAGGCGAGTTCGACCATCGCCTCGGCCAGCTTCTGCACCCACGGCAGGCCGACGCAGCCGAGCGCGACGGCGCCGAACTCCGGCAGCACGTCGTCCCGGTAGATCGGCGACAGGCCGGGCGGCGGGTCCAACCTGGCTGCCCTGAAGGCCCGTTCGAGCAGGTCGGTGGCCCGTTCGGCCTCGGTGAACCTGCCGCGCAGGAACCGGTGGAGGACGTCGGTCTCCTCCAACGGCTGTCCGGTGTACAGCACTTGTGCTTCCTCGTCTCGATGGTGGGTGTGGACGGTGGAGAGGGGTCAGCTGGGGGAGCGCCCGCCGGGCCGGACGATCCCGGCCCGCACCAGATCCGCGAAGGCCGGGTGGCGCACCCGGCCACGGTCGGCCGCCCAGGGGGCGCCGCCGTCCACGGGGAGCAGCAACAGCTCGCCCCGCTCGCCGACGCGGGAGAACTCGCCCAATCGTCCGGTCGCCGGGTCGAACAGCAACTCGCCCCGCTCGTACGGCCAGACGCCCACGGCCGCCCCGGCGCACTCCCCGCCCCGGACGGCCCGCAGGTACGGCGCGCCCGTCCACAGCAGCGTCGCCAACTCGCTCGCCACGTCGGGTGATACGCCACCGAGCTGCACCAGATGCGCGCCGGTGACGGTCCGTTCCACCGCCAGCGAGGGCAGTCGGAGCCCCGCCGAGTGGCAGGCGTCCCGCACCGCGTCGCGCACCTTGCACGCGAAGGCCCGGTCCTGCCGCTCCAGTCGGTCAAGTAGCGAGTTGCCCACGACGGTCACCGCCCGTTCCCTTTTCTTGCCAATGTGTAATCAGGATCGGCATTCGGGCGTAGCATCGGAAGCCTTCCGCACTTGACTCTTGTCCCGTGGGGGACTCGGCGTCGAAAGAGTGATCGAGCATGCGCCGTACGGAACTTGACCCGTCGTCATCTCCTGCCGCCGCCTTCGGCCTGCAGCTGCGCAGGTCGCGGGAGATACGGAACCTGTCCCAGGTGCAGCTCGGCCAGCTCATGGGGTACAGCGACACCCTCATCTCGTGCATCGAAAGAGCTACCCGCAGTCCCACAGCTGACTTCGCGGCCCGCGCGGACGAGGCCCTGGCCACCGGCGGGACGCTGGGGCTCATGTGGTGGAGCCTGAAGAACCAGAGCCTTCTGGAGGGCTTCCCCGAGTACGCTGCGGAGGAGGCCAAGGCGGTGGAGATCCGCCTGTTCGAGCTGGGCATCGTCCCGGGCCTGTTGCAGACCTCGGCCTACGCACGGGCACTGGCCCAGGCGGCCGTGCGGCGCGGCAGCATCACCCAGGCACAGGCGGACGAACGGATGGACTTCCTCGCGGCCCGCCAACGCCTGTTCGACCAGCCGAAGCCGCCCCTGCTGCACGTCGTGCTGGACGAGAGCTGCATCATGCGCCCGATCGGCGGCCGGGAGGTGATGGCCGCTCAACTCGCCCACCTCGAAGAGCTGTCCGAACGGCCGAACGTCACCGTGCAGCTCGCCCCGTACAGCCTGGGGGAGGTCGCGCCGTTCCGTATGGCGGTGACCCTGCTGACCATGGCCGACCGGTCCGTACTCGCGTACACGGAATCCCAGCACCGGGGGATCCTCACGCGTGAAATCGAGACCGTTCGGCCGTGGGAGAGGGACTACCATCGGCTACAGGTGGAAGCCCACGGTACGTCGGCTTCCGTGGCGGAGATCAGCAGGGTTCGGAAGGAAGACCATGGACCGTGACCACGACCTGAGCGGTGCGGAGTTCCGCAGCTCCAGCTACAGCGACAACGGCGGTCAGTGCATCCAGCCGGCGACGAACCTGCACGCGGCCCGTGGCATCGTGCCGGTGCGTGACTCGAAGGACCGGCACGGTCCGGTGCTGGTCTTTCCGGCGCGGGCCTGGGCGGCCTTCTGCGCCGCCACCGCCGCCGGCGAGTTCGGCGAGATCTGACCTCCGGTCAATTCCGTTCGGCAGCAAGCCCCCTCCACGCAGGGGGCTTGCTGCTGTGTGGAGCCCGTGGCATTGACGGAAGGGCTGGTCAACTCCATGCCCCGGACGAGGTCGAAGGCGGCGGCGTGATCGCGTCCGTCGGTCCACGACTCCGCGTCGCGCCAGGGGCCGAAGCGGCGGAACTGCTCCAGGGCGGTGTCGTAGTGCCGGGCCCGGACCAGGTGGTGGGTCAGCAGGCACCGGAGGCCGGGCAGGTTCCAGGCGTCGTTCGGCCGCCCCGTCTCAGGTCACCTTGACCGCCCTCGACGATTCCCGATGCCGCAGGTCAGAGCCCACCGGCCCCGATGAGCCCCGTGCCCACAACGGCAAGAAGATCCTGCGCTGGGCGAAGAACAACAACGTCCACCTCTGCTTCACCCCGACCAACACCTCCTGGGCGAACCCGATCGAGGCGCACTCCGGGCCACTGAGGCAGTTCACCCTCGCCAACTCCCACCACCCGGACCACCCGGTCCAGACCCGCGCACTGCATCACTACCCGCGCTGGCGCGGCGGACCGGCGGCAGCCTGATCAGGGGCTGACGTTGAGCATCCGTCTCCCTCCAGGCGTGCTCGGATACCTGAGAGCTCAAAAGAACCAGCAGTAGAGGTTGCCCCCGGCAGCCCCAGCTTTCGTGGCGAGCTCTGCAACCGCTTGCACGATGGCGAGGAGATTGTCGTCGGTCATGTCCTCGCCGTCCTCGCAACGGAGCCTTTCGCTCCAGCGGTTGGCGAGATCCTCCAGTTCCTCAACGCTGGCGCCGGCAAGCGCACGGGTCAGCCTGGGCGGAAAGGCGAACATACCGCTGCCGTCATGGGTCATGGGCACGATCCAGTCGGTTCGCTGCCAGAAGAGCTGATCCGACGATGGCCCCACAAAGTAGGCGTCCCAATCGTCAACCGCATCCTCCGCACAGAAGTGCCGGCCCAGCACCGCGGCGAACCGGCCATGCGGGCCACCCCGGTGCGCGCTGGCGGCATCGCGGTCAGCAGGAGCGAGGAAGAAGGCTACGGCGGTGCTCACCGCGCAATGATGGCAGCTCTCGAATTCCAGTACGCAGCCATCCTGCTCATCGCCATGCCGTCTCCACCATCGGCGTCCTCGACCTCTACCGGTACAGTTCGCCCCGCCGCAACCCGGCGAACCTTTGCGGGCACACCACTACTGAGCTTGGATCAGTGATGTCGGTCCGACTCAGACCGGCTGATCGCTCGAGGGTCGACCGACGGGCGTCCGTTGACCAGACTGAGCCGAATGACGACACGACCCGCTCCTCACGAAGACCTCCGCGCTGTTCTCTTCGACTCCGGCGGCGTGCTGATGCAGCCGATCGGCGGCCGGTGGAACCCACGGGCGGACTTCGAGCAGACCGTTCTCGCCCACGTGCCTTCGATCACGTCGGAGCAGTTCGTGGCAGCCATCGCCGCGGGCGACCGCTTCCTCGCTGCCTCGTCGCCCGAGCCTGAGCCCGACGACTACCACCGGCTGATGCTTCGTCACGTGGGGGTGGAACCGACCTCGGAACTCCTCGCCGACTTGCGCCGAGAGGTCCCGCCGGCCATGCTCCTGGAGACCTATCCGGAGGTCGTGGGCACCCTGGGAGAGCTCAGCCGCCGGGGCGTGCGGATGGCAGTGGTGTCTGATGCCTGGCCCAATCTGCCCGACCTTCATGCGGGACTGGGGATCGGGCGGTTCTTCGAGGCATATGCGATCTCCGCAGTGCTCGGCTGCAACAAGCCGGACCCGCGCATGTACCACCATGCCAGCGACGCGCTGGAGCTCGCGCCCGCGCAGTGCCTGTTCGTCGACGACGATCCGGACCTGGTCGCCGCTGCGATCGGACTCGGGTATGCGGGGCGCGCGGTCTGCCGGGGATCGCTCACAACGGAGGTGCCATCCATCGCGTCCCTCGCGGAATTGCTGGACCTCTTCTGACACGGGCGGAACGGGCTGCTGGCGGCCTGCCTGCCGCAGGGGCGATGGTGCCGCCAGCGGGCAGTCGGTCAACTGCCGAGGGTCAGGCCGGTACCGGCGAGGCAGCCGTCGACCGTGTCGGGGCGGTACTGGATTTGCTCGAGCCTGCGCTTCACAGCCCGGGTGATCTGGCCGAGGTCGGCTGCGGCAAGGTTGCCGAGGTCGCGCTTGACCAGCGACCAGATGCCCTCCTGCGGGTTCAGATCGGGGGCGTAGGTGGGCAGTTGGAACACCGTGAGCCAGTGGGAGTTCGCCTCGATGAACGCCGGCAGCGGCTTGGCCAGGTGCAGGCGGAGGTTGTCCCAGACCAGCACGATCGGGCCGCCGAGCTGGGCGTGAACGCGGACCAACAGGTCGCGGAAGTCGCGCCAACCGAAGCCCCTGGGCTCTCCCTCACGGCCGCGGTACTCACGGACCGCACAGATCAGCCTGGACCGCTGCCCCGGCTTGCAGCAGGTCAGGCCCACCATTGAGACACGCCCGGAGCCGCGTCCGCGGACCCGCACGACCGGGGTGCAGCCGCGGCGCCCCCATGTCCTGGCACGCGGCGGAGTCAGCGACTGCCCGGCTTCGTCTTCGAAGACCAGCCACGCACCGAGCTCCGCCGCGGTGCTCTTACCCGCGGCCAGGTCTCCTTCTTCCACACCTCGACCGCCGCGTCGTCGCGCTCGATCGCCCGCCGGGTGGGCTGCTGCCAGGACCAGCCGTGCCGCTTCAACAGCCGCCAGGTGCCCTCCACCGTGTACGAGACGTGGAACAGCCGGCCGATCAGTGTCTTCACCCTCGCCAGCGTCCACCGCTGGTCCGCCCAGCCATGGACCAGCGCGCCGCGCTCCAACCCCCGCTCCAATCTGGCGGTCTGGACCGGACTGAGCCTCGGGCGGCCCGGAGATCCCTTCGACCGGCCCCCGACATCCCCGCACTCGCGCCAGGCCCGGCGCCACCGCTCCACCGACCGCTCGCTGACCCGAAGCGCGGCAGCGATCTCCGTGTTCTTCTGCCCGACTCGAAGCGTTCCACAGCCTGCAACCGGATCCGCTCCCGTGCGGCCCTCTCGGCGTCGGTCAACCCGCTGCCCTGCGCGTACCCCACAGCCCAGAGCCACCGGAACCGACGGGCCGCCGTCAGGCGAACGGCTCCGACATCACCCAATCAAGTTCAGTGGCATGATCGGACAAGTTGTTGGGAGAGGCGGGATCCGGCCGTGGCATACCAGCTCACGTTCTTCTGTCGATCGGGCGAGGCGAACGGACAGGCGGCAATCAGCCGCCTGCTGGACGAACTCCTGCCACCCGATGACCTCCTGCTGGTGCACCGGTCCGGCCCGTTCGTGGACGAGGTCGCCGTCTGCTCGCTCGCGACCCGGGGGCCCGCCGGGGCCCCGGCGGCCGACTGGCTGACCCTTGAGGTCCACGTGGGGGTGGAGTGGATCGCCGAGTCGGTGATCGCCGCATCGCCCGACAACGAGCAGGGCATCTGGGGCTGCGACCTCCTCGCGACGGTCACCCTCACCGGGGACGCCCCTGACTGGCCGCTCGTCAACCGCATTTGGGATGCGCTGCTGAGCCTCTGGAGCGCCACGCCGTGGGACGAGACGTCCGGATTCGAGATCGCAAAGAGCATGCCGTAGATCGAAGCCGAGCGGGCGTCTGGCTCCGGGCGGCGCGACCGAGGCTCGGTTCCTTCCGGCAGGTGCGGACGTCCCGGGCCGGGCCGGCCGGTAGCAGCGTTGGTCTCGCGGGACGGTCGGGGCGTGGTGTTTGCCCTCGGCGCGCTTGCCGGAGCCGCGGAGCCGCGGGGCGGTCCGGGGCGGTCCGGGGCGGTGAAGGCGGCCGGGTCCCTGCCGGTCGCGGCCAGGGGCCCGGCGCCGAGGATGAGGCTCGAGCCTGGCAGGCCGGCGAGGATCCCGGCGTCGCGCTGCTCACGGAACCGGGCCGCGATGAACGTGCCCATCTCGGCGACCTGACGCGAGAGCGGCCGCAGCGGACCCCGCCTCCGCGGTGTCGTGGAAGCGCGACAACAGGGCCTCCGGGAAAGCTCGTTGGTGCAGACGCCCACTGAGCTGCCAAGAGGCCCTGCCCTCATGCCGGACAGCCGCCAGGGCCACCCGATCGGGCTCCTCACGCCATGCGGTCGGTGCACGCCGGGGCACGCGGCCAGTCCGCCTCTCCGGCGTGCCTCGGCGCTCGACCGTCCGATGAGCCCCCGGAGTTCAGTCCGTCGGAGGTTCGTCGGCGACGAGGTCCAGGAGCTGGTCGGGGGTGAGGGTGGCGAGGTCGACGGAGCGGTCCGTACGGACGAGCCGTGCCGTCGTCTGCTCGGTGGAGAGCTGCCGGGCTCGTTCGATGAGTTCGCCCGCGCGGCGGCGCTTGCGGATCCGATCGGTGATGTCCGCGACCGCGAGCACGGCGGAGGGAACGGACAGGAACAGTGACGTCACCGCGACGGGGTCGAGGCCCTTGGTGTCCGGGCCGGCCCCTGCTGTGGTGGGCGGGACGGTGTCGGCGGGGTGGCCCCAGTCGGCGGCGGCCGCGGCGATGCTCTCCCGGGCGGCTTCGGCTCCCGGACCGGCAAACTCGATGATCATGATTCCTCTTCTTCCTCGACTTCGTCGCCGATGGTTTCCATGAGCTCGTCAGCCCGGGACACGATGTTTGCCGCGCCGATCACGGCGGCAGCGGCCCGGCACTCCTGGAGTACTCGTCGGGCCTGAGCGCGTGCACCTGCAGCCAGCATCACCTGCCCCAGATTGATCCCGACGACCGCGATACCGTCCGGCCGTCGCAGTTTCACGAGGAGCTGGAATGAGGTGACCAGCCTCGGTATCGCTGCCTGGAGGTCCCGACGGTTCAGGTCGATTCTGGCCAGGTCCCAATTGGCTGCTGCAATTTCGTTGATGTCGCCGAGCTGTTCGTTGACTTGCAGGCGCTTCAGATGTAGCTCAACGGCTTCGTCGATCTGTCCGCGCTGCTGGAGGATGTCTGCGATCTGTCCCCAGGTGACTGCGGTGGAGCGGGTGTCGCCGATCCGCTCGAAGGCCGGGAGTTGGACTTCGTGGTGGATGCGCAGTGCTTCGTCGACCTGTCCGCGCCGTTGGAGGATGTCTGCGATCTGTCCCCAGGTGACTGCGGTGGAGCGGGTGTCGCCGATCCGCTCGAAGGCCGGGAGTTGGACTTCGTGGTGGATGCG
>NZ_JBHUWH010000247.1:0-11405 GCF_042670125.1 Kitasatospora sp. NPDC057198
CGGCGGCACCGCACCCCGCCGCTCCGGTGCCGGTCGGGGCCCGGTCCGGGGTCAGCCGGCGTTCGACGCGGTGCCGAGGAGCACCTCGTTGACGGCGGCCAGGAACAGCCGCGGGGTCTCGGCCGCGGCCATCGCCTCGTCGTCCAGGACGATCCCGTGCCGGCGCTGGATCCGGCCGGCCGTCTCCAGCAGGGCCAGCGAGTCGTAGCCGAGGTCGCCGAACGGGACGTCCGCGATGTCGCCGCCCAGGTCGACCTCCTCGTCCTCGCCGGCGCTCGCGCGCAGGACCTCGACGAGGTCCTCCAGGGTCAGCGGTTCCTTCACGGCCTCACTCATGGGTTCACTCCGTTCGTCGGTGGTGCCGGGCGGCGGGCGCCGGCGGGGCCGGGCTCCCGCGTCACGCGGGGGCCCGGAGTACGAGGGCGCTGTTGAAGCCGCCGTGGCCGCGGGCCAGCACCAGGGCGGTGCGCAGCCGGGCGGGCCGGGGGGTGCCGACCACCAGGTCGATGCCGTACCGGTCGGCGGCCGCGGTCACCGGCCCGGCCGGGGGGACGACCTGGTCGCGCAGGCTGAGCAGGGCGGTGGCGACGTCGAGCGCGGCGCCGCCGGAGCCGAGCCGGCCGGTGGTGGCCTTCGGGGCGGCGACCGGGACGGCGCGCTCGCCGAAGAGCTCGCGCAGGGTCCGGGCCTCGGCCTCGTCCGCGGCGGGGGTTCCGGCCGCGTCGGCGAAGACCACGTCGACCTCGGCGGGCTCGGTGTCCGCGTCCGCCAGGGCGAGTTCGGCGGCGCGCCGGAGGGTGTCCGGGCGGCCGGAGTCCGGCGGCGGGTCGAAGGTGGCGGCGTAGCCGGCGATCTCGCCGTAGACCTGGGCGGCGGTGCCCCCGGCGGTCCGCTCGCGGACCCGCTCGGCGTCCTCCACGACCAGGATGGCGCCGCCCTCGCCGGGCAGGTGGCCGCAGGCCAGCTCGGAGAAGGGCAGGTAGGCCAGGTCGGGGTCGTGGCGGGTGCTGAGCAGGCCGGTGGACTGGTGGGCGATCCAGCCCCACGGGCAGAGCGAGCTGTCCACCGCGCCGCTGACCATGAGCGCGGTGCCCCTGCGGATCGAGCGGCGGGCGTGGCCGAGCGCGTCGAGGCCGCCGGCCTGTTCGGTGACCAGCGCGGCGCTGGGGCCGCGCAGGCCGTTGCGGATGGAGATCTGGCCGGTGTTCACCGCGTAGAACCAGGCGAAGGACTGGTAGGCGCTGACGTACTCGGGGCCGGACCCCCACAGGTTCTGGAGTTCGCGCTGGCCGAACTCGTACCCGCCGGCGGAGTTGGCGGTCGCCACGCCCATCGAGAAGTCCGGCAGCCCGGCCGGGTCGACGGCGGCGTCCGCGAGGGCCCAGTCGGTGGCGGCCAGCGCCATCCGGGTCACCCGGTCGGTCTGCGGGAGCAGCCGCCGGGGGAGGTGGTCGGCGGCCGAGAAGGCGCTCTCCGGCACCTCGCCGGCCAGCCGGCTGGGGTAGCCGGAGGGGTCGAAGCGCTCGATCGGGCGGATCCCGCTGCTGCCGCGCAGCAGCGCGGTCCAGTACTCCTTGGTGCCGACGCCGTTGGGGGCGATCACGCCCAGGCCGGTCACCACGGCCCTGCCGGTCATGCCGCGGTCCTCTCGGGTCGGGTGAGCACCACGGCGCTCTGGAAGCCGCCGAAGCCGCTGCCGACGCTCAGCACGGCGTCGACCCGCTTCTCCCGGGCGGTGTTCGGGATGTAGTCGAGGTCGCAGGCCGGGTCGGGCTCGTGCAGGTTGGCGGTCGGGGGCAGCAGGTCGTGCTGCATGGCCATGACGCAGGCCGCGACCTCGATGGCGCCGATCGCGCCGAGCGAGTGCCCGACCATCGACTTGATGGAGCTCATCGGCGTCCGCCGGGCGTGCTCGCCGAGCGAGCGCTTGACGGCGGAGGTCTCGTGGATGTCGTTCTGCTTGGTGCCGGAGCCGTGCGCGTTCACGTAGCCGATGGACTCGGGGGCCACCCGGCCCTGCTCCAGCGCGATCCGGATGGCCTCGGCCATCTCCCGCCCGTCGGCGCGCAGCCCGGTCATGTGGTACGCGTTGCTGCGCGTCCCGAAGCCGGCGAACTCGGCGAGGACCGGGGCGCCGCGCCGCCGGGCGTGCCCGTACTCCTCCAGGACCAGGACGGCGGCGCCCTCGGCGAGGACGAAGCCGTTGCGGGTCCGGTCGAAGGGCCGGGAGGCGTGCTCGGGGTCGTCGTTGCGCGGCGTCGTCGCCTTGATCGCGTCGAAGCAGGCGACGGTGATCGGGCTGATCGGGGCGTCCGTCCCGCCGGCCAGCACGACGTCGACGGTACCCTCCCGGATCAGCTCGGCGGCGTGCCCCAGGGCGTCCAGTCCGGAGGTGCAGCCGTCGCTGACGACGGCGGCCGGCCCCTCGGCGCCGCCCGCCCAGGCGACCTCGGCGGCCAGCGAGGAGGGAACGAAGTTGTTGAAGAGGTGGGGTGACGTGTACGCGTGGTCGACCAGCCATTTTCGGCCAGAATCGCTCACCACCGCGTACTCCTCCTCCAGGCTGACGCTGCAGCCGACCGCGCTGCCCAGCGAGACGCCGATGCGGTGCGGGGCGATGCCGGCCCCGGCGATCCCGCTTTTCCGCACCGCTTCGCGGGTGGCGACCACGGCCAACTGCGCGGCCCGGTCCATCCGCCGCACCTCGCGCGGGGTGAGGCCGTGCGCGAGGGGGTCGAAATCGCATTCGGCGGCGATCCTGGAGCGGTAACCCGTGGCGTCGAACGCGGTTATCGGCCGGGTCGCGGTGCGGCCGGACGAGATCAGGTCCCAGAATTCCTCCGCCCCTGAACCCCCAGGTGCCATCACACCTATTCCGGTCACGACTACTCTTCGATTCATTGGACGCTCCTCGGCGGAATGCGGATCTGTGGAGCACGATTTCGTCCGGCGCTCCCCCCGGCGGCACGGGTCGAGAATCTCGGCCGGGACTAGAGGAACCCTCGAGGTCCCCTAGAGGGTCCGCACGTGAGGATCTTTACACTCGGCTGATGGTTGGTCACCTCCAGTGATGGAGGTTGATTGCCCCGGGAGTGAAACCTTCTGAGCAGGTATTTTTGCCAATTCTTTAACCGCGCGGAGGGTCAGGATCCGGAATCTTTCGCTCTGGACAGTCGCGCGGCCCTCCTATAACGTTCCTGGCTGCGAGTCAAATGCTGCCGCAACGGGGCGGCCGGCAGTGACTCTCCGCTATTGAGGACGGATTCATCAGCTGGAGAGCCAGGGGAGAATTGGTTCGCCTGGGTAAGCGCCTCTGGATACTCACCGCCCACACCGGTGATTTCAGATCCCACGTGCGAGCGTTGTTCAGCAGTAGATTCCTAGCAAAGGATGTCCTGTGATTGCTCGCGTCCTCGGACCGCTGGAAGTAGAGATCAACGGAACGGCCGTCGCACCGACCGCTCCAAAGCCGCGCAAGGTCCTGACCCTGCTCGTGCTGCACACCAACCGGATCGTCCCGTCCTCCGCGCTCAAGCGGGAGCTGTGGGACGAGGACGCGCCCGTCAGCGCGTCCACCACGATCCAGACCTACATACTGCTGCTGCGCAAGCAGCTGATGCGGGCGGCCGGCGGCTCGATGGCCGCCGCGAAGACCCAGCTCGTCACCTGTCCGGGCGGCTACCAGCTGCGCAGCACCGGCGGGCTCGACCTGCACACCTTCGACCGGCTCTGCACCGAGGGGCGGCAGGCCCTGGCCCGGGGGGAGGACGAGCGCGCCTCGTCGATCCTGCGGGCGGCGCTCGCCCTGTGGCGGGGGCCGGCGCTCTGCGGCGTCCAGTTAGGTCCGCTGCTGGAGGTCGAGGCACTGCGCCTGCAGGAGAGCCGGATCGTCGCGCTCGAACAGCGGATCGAGGCGGACCTGCGGCTCGGCCGCCACCACGAGCTGATCAGCGAACTGACGTCCCTGGTCGGTGAGTTCCCGCTGCACGAGAACCTGCACGCCCAGCTGATGCTGGCGCTCTACCGCTCCGGACGCAAACCGCACGCGCTCGACGTGCACCAGCGGCTGCGGAGCCGCTTCATCGACGAACTCGGTCTGGAACCCTCGGCCAGGATGTACCGGCTCCACCAGGCGATCATCGTCTCGGACCCGGCCCTGGACGCCGAACGGCGGAGCCGCACCCTGCTGTTGGACCGCTTCGCGGGCCACGCGGTCGCCTCCTGACCGATGTCGTGGCCGGTGCCGCGGCCGCTGTCGTGGCCGGTGCCGGTGCCGGTGCCGGTGCTGTGACCGCGCCGCCCGGACGGCGGCGGGGCGGCGCACGGCGGGCAGCGACGGCCGGACCGGCCCCGGGCGGAGGGCGGTCCGGCGCACAGGCGCGCCCGGGGCCGGGCCGCGCGGCGGGTGCTCAGCCGCCCGCGCGGACGCCGGCCCCGGGCCCGTCCCCGGCGTCGTCCCCGGGACCGTCTTCGGGGTCGTCCGCCCAGGTGTCCGAGGCGGCCCAGTCCGGGCACGCCAGCACCTCCAGGACGGCGCAGGACCAGGAGAAGCCGGCGCCCACGCCGACCAGCACCACCCGGTCGCCGGGGGCGACCTGCTTGGTCTCCACCAGGTGCGCCAGGCCGGCGAACTGGTCGCCCCCGCCGAGGTGGCCGACCGACCGGCTCCACGGCCAGGTCGACCGCTCGGGGTCGATGCCGAAGGGCTGGAAGTAGGTGGCCGCCAGCCGCCGTCCGCCCAGGTGCGGCAGGACGAACCGGGCGACGTCCCCGACCTCCAGGCCGAGCGCGGCCAGGCCGCCCGCGAGGGTGCGGCGCTGCCCGCCGCCGACCCGGGCCACGGCCGCCGCCCGGCCCGTCGCGGCGAGGAACTCCCGCTTGCAGCGGTCGAGGTCGACCACCCGGCCCGGGGCGGACCCCGCCGGGGGGAACGGCGCGTCGCCGCGGTGCATGCCCTCCAGCCGCGGCTCGGAGGCGGCGAACCGGCCGAGCAGCCGCGCGAAGCCGCCCTCCCGGGAGAGCACCAGGGCGGCGCCGCCGTCCGCGTAGACGGTGCCCGGGTCGCTCGTCCAGCGCCGGAAGCCGGGCGGGCAGAAGACGTCGCCGCTGGTGAGCAGGGCGGCCGGCCGGTCGGTGCCGGCCCGCAGGTAGGCCGCGGCCAGGTCGAGCGAGGCCATGCCGCCGTTGGAGACCTGCCGCACCTCCATCGCCGGTGCGTGCTCCGGCAGTTCACCGAGCGCCCGGCGCTGCACGTAGGAGGCCGGGGCCCACAGGTCGTGCCCCTGGTCGTAGAGGCTCGCGTGCAGCACCAGCCCGATCTCCCGCGGCGGGCAGTCCGCCCGGCGCAGCGCGATCCGGGCGGCGAGCGAGGCCATCTCCGGCGCGCTGTGCCCGGTGGAGACGGTCACCGAGGTCACCCCGGTGCGGGCGGCGTCCCGTGCCGTGACCTCGCCCGCGGCGACCGCCTGCTCGGCGGGGACCGCGGGCGGGAGCCAGGAGGCGCACCCCGCGACGAACAGGGGGGCGCCGGTCTCGTAACCGTCCATGGGTACCTCCGCGGGTGCTCGGCCGCCGACCGGCCGGCCGGCGGTGGATCGCGGCCAATCTCCCCGGTGCGGCTACAGACCCGGTCGATGCCGGGTCGACTCCCGATCGACACGGGATCGAGCCCGCCTCGAAGGGCCCGCCGGGGCGGCCGGGGGGCGGCCGGGGACGGCCGTCCGGCCGCTCGCGAGGCCGTCTCGAGCCGATTGCAAGGTTCCGCTGGAACAGTGCCGGACGGGCGCCGCGGGGCGCCCCGGAGGCCGGGAGGCCGGCCGTCGACGAGGAGGGAACCCCGTGCCGGAGACCGAAGCCGTACCCGGGCCGTCCGCCCCGGCGGGCCCCCGCCCCGTCGCGCTGCTGCTGCCCGGACAGGGTGCCCAGCACACCGCCATGGCCACCGGCCTGTACGGCTGGGAGCCGGTGTTCACCGAGGCGATGGACACCGTCTTCGACGCGTTCGGCGCGGTCGGCCCGCGGCTGCGGGACGACTGGCTGGCGGAGCACCCTCGAGTGCCCCTCGACCACGTGACCCGGGCCCAGCCGCTGCTGTTCGCGGTGGACCACGCGCTGGCCCGCACCGTCCTCGCGTGGGGCCTGGCGCCGGTGGCGCTGCTCGGCCACAGCGTCGGGGAGCTGGCCGCCGGCGTCCTCGCCGGGGTCTTCGACGTCCGGGACGCGGCCGCGGTGCTCTGGGACCGCGCCGAACGGCTCGCCGCCCTGCCGCCCGGCGGCATGATCGCGGTCGCCGCCGGCGCCGCCGAACTCGCGCCCTTCCTGCGGGAGGACGTGGTGGTCGGGGCGGTGAACGCGCCGCGCCGGACGATGCTGGCCGGCCCCGCCGGGCCGCTGGCCGCGGTCGCCGCCGACCTGCGCGCGGCGGGCCACACCTGCCGGGAGGTGCGGGCGACCACCGCCTTCCACAGCCCCGCGGTCGGTGCCGCGGTGAACGGCGAGGTCTACGCGGGGGTGCGCCTGGGCGCGCCGTGCACCCCGCTCTGGTCCGCCTACTCGACGGCGCCGCTCACGGCGGAGCTGGCCGTCGACCCGGACTTCTGGGCGCGGCACCCGGTCGAGCCGGTGCTGTTCGGTCCGGCGCTCGACGGGCTGCTCGGATCCGGTGACTTCTTCCTGCTGGAGACCGGGCCCGGCCAGAGCCTGACCGGTCTCGCCCGCGGGCACGCCCGGGTGCGGCGCGGCGCGAGCGCCGTCACCGCCCTGCTGCCGGCGGCGCCGCGCGGGCCGGAGGCGGACCGGGCGGCCCTGCTCGCGGCCGCCGGCCGGCTGCGCGCCGAGGGCCACCCGCTGGCCGGCCCGCCCGCCGGCTGACGCGCTGCCACAACGACCGCGCCCCCCGGCCCCGGGCGGGCGCGTGCCCCCGATTGGTGAACGACCGAGGAGGTCTGTGATGGGAACTGGAACCGTCAACACCCCGTACGTGCCGTACGGGGAAGCGATCGCGATCGGCCGGCTGAACACCGCCTACGCCCAGTCGCGGATCCTGAACAGCGCCGTGGAGACCGGGTTGTTCGAGCTGCTCGCCGAGGCGCCGGCCGACTCCGAGGCGATCGCCGGGCGGCTCGGGCTGAACCACCGGCTGGTGCCGGACTTCCTGCGCGCGCTGGTGGCGCTCGGCCTGCTGGAGGAGGACGCCGGCACCTTCCGCAACAGCGCGGCGGCGTCGGCCTGCCTGCTGCCCGGCTCCCCGTACTACCTGGGCGGTTCGGTGCGGGCCGCCGCCGCCCGGCACTACGGCATGTGGGCCCGGCTGACCGAGGCGCTGCGCGACGGCGAGCCCAAGGCGGAGGGGGCCACCGGCCCGGACGCCTTCGAGCGGCTCTACCGCAACCGGGACGCCGCCCGGCGCTTCCTGGCGCACATGGACTCCGCGCACGCGCTGGTCGGCCCGCAGCTGGCCGAGGTGGTGGACTGGTCGCGCTACGAGTCCTTCGTGGACGTCGGCGGCGCCCGCGGCCACATCGCCGCCGCCGTGGTGGCCGCCCACCCGCACCTGCGCGGCGGGGTCTTCGAACTGCCCGCCGTGCAGCCGCTGTTCGACGAGCACATGGCGGAGCTCGGCACCGCCGAGAGGATCTCCTTCCACGCCGGCGACTTCTTCGAGGACGCGCTGCCCGAGGCCGACGTGCTGGTGTTCGGGCACGTGCTGCACGACTGGACGCCCGAGCGCCGGGCCTTCCTGCTGGAGCGGGCCTTCGCCGCGCTGCGGCCGGGCGGCGCCGTCGTCGTGTACGACCAGATGCTGGACGACGCCGCGCCGGAGCTCGGCTCGCTGCTCGGCAGCCTGCAGGTCGCGCTGGTCACCGGCGGTTCGGAGTACGGCGTGGACGAGGGCCGGGAGCAGCTGGAGAAGGCGGGCTTCACGGTCGAGCTCGGCCGGCGCATCCGCACCATCGGCAGCGACTACGTGCTGGTCGGGGTGAAGCCGTGACCGGGGTGGTGATCGCGGGCGGCGGCCCGGTCGGCCTGATGCTCGCCTGCGAGCTCGGCCTCGCCGGCGTCGACACCGTCGTCCTGGAGCGGCTGGAGCGCCCCACCGGGGAGTCCCGGGCACTGGGCCTGCACTCCCGGACGGTCGAGGTGCTGCACCAGCGCGGCCTGCTGGACCGGGTCGGCGACCAGGTGCCGGTGTGGCCCAAGGGGCACTTCGCCGGCCTGCGCAAGGTCGACATGACCAAGCTCGACGCCGAGCACAGCTACGCCCTGATGGTCCCGCAGTCCCGCACCGAGGAGATCCTCCACGAGCGGGCGCTGGAGCTGAAGGTCGACGTCCGGCGCGGCCACCGGCTGGTCTCGCTGGAGCAGGGCCCGGACGGGGTCACCGTCGGCGTCGAGGGGCCGGACGGCGCCTACCGGCTGGACGCGCGCTACCTGGCCGGCTGCGACGGCGGCGCCAGCACGGTGCGCAAGCTCGCCGGGGTGCCCTTCCCCGGCACCGCCTCCACCGTCAACGCGCTGCTCGGCGACGTCCAACTGCTCGGCGAGCAGCCCGCCGGCCGCGAGCTGCTGCGGCTGGCGGGCGGGCTCTTCGGCCTGATCCCGCTGGGCGGCGGGCTGTACCGGGTGGTCGCGGTCGAGTTCGACGCCGAGCCCGTCCCGCGGGACGTGCCGGTGACCACGGACGAGCTGGCGGCGGCCGCCAAGCGGGTCTCCGGCCTCGACCTGACCATGGGCGAGGCCCGCTGGATGTCCCGCTTCGGGAACGCCACCCGCCTGGTCGACCGCTACCGCACCGGGTCCGTCCTGCTGGCGGGCGACGCCGCGCACGTGCACTTCCCGGCCGGCGGGCAGGGGCTGAACACCGGCATCCAGGACGCCCTGAACCTGGGCTGGAAGCTGGCCGCCACCCTGAACGGCTGGGCCCCCGAGGGCCTGCTCGACAGCTACGAGGCCGAGCGGCGCCCGATCGCGAAGCGGGTCTGCATGAACACCCGCGCCCAGCTGGCGATGATGCACCCCGCCCCGGAGATCGACCCGCTGCGCGAGCTGTTCAGCGAGCTGATGGACCTGGACCAGGTCAACCGCTACATCGGCGAGATGATCACCGGCCTGGACATCCGCTACCCGATGGGCGGCGAGGACGGCCCGGACGGACCGGCACACGCCCTGGTGGGGCGCCGGATGCCCCCGCTGCCGCTGCTCACCCCCGACGGCCCGGCCAACGCCCTCGAACTGCTCGCCGCCGGCCGGGGCCTGCTGATCGACCTGGCCGGCGCACTGCCCGCCGCCTGGGCGGACGGCCGGACCGACCGGCTCACCCGGCTGACCGCCACGCTCGCCGACCCGGCGAAGGCCCCGGAGACGGCCGCGCTGCTCGTCCGCCCGGACGGCTACGTGGCGTGGGCCTGCGCGGAACCGGGCGGCACCGCGGGCCTGGCGGAGGCGCTCGACCGCTGGTTCGGCGCCGCGACCGCCTGACCGGTCCGGCGCCGCGCCCGTCCGCCCGCCTGACCGCCCCGCCGACCCCGTCACGACCACCCGAAGCCACCACGGAGGACCGATGTCCCAGCAGACGGCAACCCCGGAGCTCTACGCGGAGATCCAGGACTTCTACGCCCGCCACATGCACCTGATCGACGCCGGGCAGGTGGACGCCTGGGTGGAGACCTTCACCGAGGACGCCACCATCTCCAACAACGTCAACCCGCGCCCCGCGCACGGCCGCGAGCAGATCGTCGGGGTGATCCGCCGCGCCCAGCAGCAGCTCGACGCCGACGGCGTCCGGCACCGGCACTGGATGGGCATGCTCGCCGTCGACCGGGCCGCCGACGGGACGGTGCACGCCCGCAGCTACGCGCTGCTGCTCGCCGTCCGCGCCGGCGCGGCCCCGGTGCTCGACCGCAGCACCCACTGCCACGACGAGCTGGTCCGGGTCGGTGGCGACTGGCAGATCCGCAGCCGGCGGGTCCACCACGACGGCCGCCCCTGACCGGGCGCCGGAGGTGGGCGGACGGAGCGTCCCGGCGTACCGCGCCGGGGCGCTCCTCGGCTGTCGGAGGGCGGTACACGATCCGTCACCGCCCTTCTTCGGCAAGCCATTTGCGCACTGCCGCCGCACTGCCCGGTTTCCGCCGCACGGGTCGCGTGGGCCCCAGCGCGGACGCGTATCGTTTGGTCAACATCCGGAACCTGAATCGGAAGAGAGCGGTCTACGCCGTGTCGCCACACTCTGAAGCGCCCGTCAACTCTTCGAGCACGTCGGCCTTCGGCCCGAACGAGTGGCTCGTCGAAGAGATGTACCAGCAGTACCTCCGGGACCCGAGTCTGGTGGACCGGGCCTGGCGGGACCTGTTCAGCGACTACCAGCCCGGCAGCACGGCGGCGCCGGCGAGCACGGCGGTCGAGGGGAACGCCGTGACGCCCGCCGGCCCCGCGCCCGTCGCGCCGGCCCCCGCGGCCGCCCAGGTGCCCGCCCCCGCCGCCGAGTCCGTGCCCGCCGCGGCGCCCGCGTCCCCGCCCGCGCCCGCGAAGGCCGCCGCCGCGCCCGCGCCGAAGGCCGCGGCGGTGGGTGACGAACTCGTCCAGCTGCGTGGTCCGGCGAAGGCCGTGGCGTCGAACATGGACGCCTCGTTGGAGGTGCCGACCGCGACTTCGGTGCGTGCCGTTCCGGCGAAGCTGCTGATCGACAACCGCATCGTGATCAACAACCACCTGCAGCGGGCGCGTGGTGGGAAGGTGTCCTTCACGCACCTGATCGGCTACGCGCTGGTGCGGGCGGTGAAGGCCAATCCGGGCATGAACCACAGCTACCGGGTGGAGGACGGCAAGTCCTACCTGGTCAAGCCCGAGCACGTGAACCTGGGCCTGGCGATCGACCTGGTCAAGCCGAACGGTGACCGGCAGTTGGTGGTCGCGGCGATCAAGAAGGCCGAGACCCTGGACTTCTTCGGGTTCTGGCAGGCGTACGAGGACATCGTGCGCCGGGCGCGCGCGAACAAGCTGACCATGGACGACTTCACCGGGGTGACGGTCTCGCTGACCAACCCCGGCGGCATCGGCACCGTGCACTCGGTGCCGCGGCTGATGCAGAACCAGGGCACCATCGTGGGTGTCGGCGCGATGGAGTACCCGGCGGAGTTCCAGGGCTCCTCCCCGGAGACGCTGGCCCGGCTGGGTGTCTCCAAGACGATGACGCTGACCTCGACCTACGACCACCGGGTCATCCAGGGTGCCGCCTCGGGCGAGTTCCTGCGCTCGATCCACCAGCTGCTGCTGGGCGCGGACAACTTCTACGACGAGGTGTTCGAGTCTCTGCGGATCCCCTACGAGCCGGTGCGCTGGGCGACCGACGTGGCCACCACCCACGACGACGAGGTCAACAAGACCGCCCGGGTCATGGAGCTGAT
>NZ_JBHUWH010000248.1:0-11344 GCF_042670125.1 Kitasatospora sp. NPDC057198
GTCGCCCCGAGCGTCTGGACGCCGCCCTCGGCGACCAGGGCGCCGGGCTCGCCGTCGGCGACCTCGCGCACGCCTTCCGCCGGCTCGTGCACGGCGACCTGTCCGGCATGTTCGACGGCCCCTCCACCGTCGCCTTCGATCCGGACGCGCCGATGCTGTCGATCGACCTGTCCCGCCTGGGCAGCAGCGGCGACGACACCGCCCTCGTGTTGGCGATGACCTGCGCGAGCGCGTGGATGGAGGCGGCGCTCGCCGACCCGGACGGCGGGCGCCGCTGGGTGATCTACGACGAGGCGTGGCGGATCATGCGGCACGTCGGCCTGCTGGAGCGCATGCAGCAGCAGTGGAAGCTCAGCCGGGGCCTGGGCATCGCCAACCTGCTGGTCCTGCACCGGCTTTCTGACCTGCTCGCCGCGGGCGACGCCGGATCGCGCGGCCGGGTCCTGGCCGAGGGCCTGCTCGCCGACTGCAGCACCCGCATCATCTACCGCCAGGAACCCGACCAGATCCAGGCGTCCATGACCCTGCTCGGCCTGACCGGCGTCGAAGCCCAGGCCATCGCCGCCCTGCCCCGCGGCCGGGGCCTGTGGAAGGTCGCCGGGCTGTCGTTCGTCGTCCAGCACCTGCTGCACCCGCGCGAGAAGGCGCTGTACGACACCGACTTCCGCATGGCCGCGTAGCCAACCACCCTGCCGACAAAGCTGATTGAGGAATGAGATGCCTGTTGACCGCGGCGTGGAACGCGCCGAGATCCCCCACTCCATGCTCGTCGAGGAGGACTTCGCCGCCTTCGAGTCCCTGATCGCCGCCCAGCGCGTGGAGCGGGGCAGCGGCCACGACGACAACTGGCGGCTGATCATGGCCATCAACGGCACGGACGAGAAGGGGCGCTGGACGCACACCACCGGCGTCTTCCAGGCCGTCCCGCCCGACGAGATGACCCGGTCGGTGCCGCTGGGCTGGACCGAGATGGACTTCAGCGAGGACGGGCGGGCGCTGCCGAACACCCCGTTCGGCGAGGAGCGGCGCCGGACCATCGCCGCGCTCGCCCGCACCGCCACCGCGCACCCGGCCGGGCCAGCCCAGAGCACCCCCACGGCGGCGGCCTCCCCGGCGGCGGTGCGCCGCACCCGCTGACACCACGCGGACCGAACACCCTCCGAGAGCTGTGAACACCCATGCCCACCAACGATGCCGAGTCTTTCCTCGACCATGCCCACCTCGCCGAGGGCGACTTCGCGGCCTTCGAGCAGTTGCTCGCCGCCCGCCGCAACGGCGACGATCGCGCCCACCCCGACTGGGAACTCGTGTCCGCCCACACCAGCCACCTCGACGGCGAGCTGCAGAACTCCTTCGCGGTCTTCCGCCCGACGGGCGAGCGCGGGAGCACACTGCCCAACCACTGGGAGGCCAAGGTCTACTTCGACGAGGCCGGCCGTGTCCTGCCCGAACGACCCGGCCCGCCGGCTCCACCCCCGCCGCTCGCCGCCGCGCTGACCGCGCACCTGCCCGGCTGGTCGGCCCAGCCCTGCCGGCTCAACCCCGGACGGGACCTGGCCGAACTCGCGGGACGGCTCTGGGACCGGCACCCCTCGCAGTGGACCAGCACCAGGGCGCCGCACAGCGCCTTCGCCCTCGCCGGCCCCCGCGGCGAGCGCCTGCTGGTCGTCCAGCCGCACCCCGACGGGCCGGTCCTGCTCCGTGCGGGGCGGCCCGACGACGCTCCCGCGGACCAGGACTTCTGGGCGGCGAGGCCGCCGGAGCCGGTGGAGTTCTCCGCCGGCACTGATCCCGCCGCGCTGGCGGCCGAGGTCGAGGAGCGCTTCGCCCCCGCCTACCAGCGGGCCGCCTGGCACGCACGAACCATCGCCGTGGAAGACGCCCTCGTCGCCTTGGACGACCTGAGCGTCGCCTACGTCCTGCCGCCGAACCCCCGGCACCTCGGGGAACCCGACATCTTCGAGTCCGCGGCGGCCCGCGACCGCACTGCCTGGCGCCACCTCGATGTCCTGGCGGACCAAGGCCCCCACCTCATCTCCGGCATCCGGGCGGTGACCACCGCCGAGGACCGCCTCGACCGCGACCTCGGCCCCCGGCTGCGCCGGCTCCACTACGCCGAGAACGCACTCAACGGCATCCGCGAGATCCGCAACCGGTGGGAAGTCCTCGCCACCCGCACCGCCAGCGACGACCCGGCCACCACCCGGATCCGCGCCTCGGCCAAGGACATGCGCAACAACGAGGCGTGGTCGCGCACGCCGTGGGTCCCGGTCATGTCGTTGGCCGTGCTGGCCCAGGACCTCACGCCGCGGATCGGCCGCCCCGCGCCCAACCGCGACAAGCAGGTCCAGGCGGCCGTGGCCCGCGGCCGGCACCGCTTCGGTACCGCCCCGGAACCTGCGGCAGCCGCACCGCCACCCGCCACTGCCCCACGCCGTACCCGCTGACCGCCCACTGCCAAGGAGATCCACTCATGACCGATCTGGGTCATCGGGCGCACGAGGAAGTCCTCTCTCGGCCCGGCACGTCGGCCGCACCACTTCGGCCGGCCGACAGGGCTGGGCAGGAGTACGCCGTCCAGCGTCTGGCTTCCGCCGATGCGGGCGAGTTCCCGGAGGTACTCCACCAGCTCGTGGGCAGCGACTTCGGTGCGGTCAGCCGACTGCACGAGCTCGTGAGCGTGGCGGCGCAGTGGTGCCAGGACCACGGCGTTCGGCGGTACGGGGCCGAGCTGGATGCCCTGGCGGAGCGGATCACCGAGGTCGGCGAGGAGCTTCACCTCGTCCACGAGGGTCTCGCCGGTGAACTGGCCGACCAGAGCGAGCGGCTGGCCGCCGCCCTCAGCCGCTCCCCCGCCCGTCCCACCCGGACGCCGTCCCCGGCCGCCTCGCTCTCCTCTTCCCCGGTCCGTCTCGGAGCGCCGGCGCCCGGTCGCCGCCCCGCTCGCTGACGCGGCGCTCTACCACCGCTCCTCCGGCCGGGCCAAACCGCGGATCCTCCGGACCATCGACACCCCAGCCCCCGCTCTCGCAGGGGCGAGCGTCGTAGGAGCACCGCCATGCAGCCCGTCACGTTTTCCAAGTCCGGCTTCGAGGTCACCGCCCACACCCGCCGCCACCTGCCGGGCGGCACGTTCGAGCCGATCACCACTCTCCTGGCGGCCCGGGGCGTCGACTACACCATCGACTTCGACCCCGGCGACTACATCGACGCGCACCTACCGGACGGCAGCTTCCTGCTCGTCGGCCCTCGGTACGCCGACTACCAGGAGCCCGGACGGACAGGTCCGCAGAACGGCTGGTTCGCGAGCTGGATTGAGGCCGACGGCGAACTCAACACCCTGTACAACAGCGAGCCGGGGCGCCCCCACCACCAGCACGGCACCGACACCGGGCCGCTGCTGACCTGCATCAACGAGCACCTCGACCGACGCGGTGTCCCCTCCGAGCAGGAGGCGCGGGAGCGGCTGGTGCGGGCCGAGTCGCTGCTGCACCGCGCCGGCTTCGTCCCCACCACCCAAAACGGTGTGGCCTGCCACCGGCTCCCGGCCGCGATGCTCGATCCCGCCGAGCGCCGCACGGCCGTGACCCGGGCGGCTGACTACCTGCGGGCCGAGGGTTTCGGCGTCAACTACCCGGCCGACCTGACCGACTGGACCGCCGAGCAGGCCACCCTCCCGTCCCGCTCGCTCGCCCGCCTCGGCAAGGAGATCACGAAGGCCGGCCACACCGAGGAGGTGGTGGCCGCGCTCAGCGTGCTGACCGCCCCCGGCGACGGCGTGCTGGACCAGGCCGTCGACGTGCTCCACCAGACCGCCACCTGGTGGGAGGGACTGAACTCGACCGCCTCCGATCCGCACTACGCCGCCCGCCTCCGCGAAATCGCCAACCGCACCGACAGCTACGTCCGGGAGATCCGGGCGCTGCGGGGGGACCTCGCCGACCGGCACGCCGCGCACCCCCAGGCCGCGGCCCGGTCGGCGGCGAGCGGGCACGACCCGCGGGTGGTCGCCGCCCTCGCCTCCTCCCCAGCCTCCGAACGCACCCTCACCGGGCACCCAGTCGAGGCGCTCCTCGCCGCCCCACCTCCGGCCGCCGACCGCCCCGCCAGCCGCACCCGCTGACCCCCGTACGGAAAGCCCGCCATGCCCAACCCTTCCCCGCAGCCCGAGGTCGTCCTCGGCCACCACCCCGACCACGGCGTCGTCGCCGCCCTGCCCACCCGGTCCGCCGCGGCGGCGTGGATGCTGGAGCGGCTGGAGTTCCGGCGCATCGCCGACCACCCGCACCTGTACGCGCTCACCGAGCAGCACCGCGATGCCCCGGACCGTCTCCGGTGGGCGATCAAGGTCCTCGACGGCGCGGGCTACGCCGTCCACAGCGACCTCTCGCTGAACGCCAGCCCCGAACCGCCGGCCGAAGCATCGCCCAGGTCGACCGCCACGCCCACCGCGCGCACGTACCGCACCGACGAGGCCGCGCTGCTCAGGAGCCCGGCAGCCCGACGGGTACCCACCGCGAAGGCAGCCCCGAGCGGACCGCCGCCCACCGCCGTTGACCCCCGGGCCGCGTTCGCGCGCGCCCGCTGACCACCCTCCACCCGGTTTCGAGGAGATCCGCTGTGTCCACTCCAGCCACCACCGGCGAACGAGCCCCCGACTTCGTGGTCTGGCGCCACCACCAGCGCCCGGACGTCTACGCCGCCCCTGGCCTGCTCCCGCAGCCAGTCGCCGACGCGGTCCTACCCGCGCTGGGTTTCGAGCCCGATCCGACCCGGCCCGGCTTCTTCACCCTCACCGATCCCGAGCACGACGGCCAAGAACGCGCCCGAGCAGCGGTGCGGGCGCTGCGCACGATGGGCCACCAGGTGGGCACCGAGCCCGACTTCGACGTGCCCGGCACCACCCTGCGCCACCGCGATGAGCCGGACGTCGTCTTCGGCGAACACCCCCACCTGGGGATCGTCGCCGCCGTCAGCGACGGCCTGCCGATCGACCCGGCACCGTTCCTCACCCGGGCCGGCTGGCACCACACCCGCGGCCTCGACATCTACCTCGCCCCCACTGTGGAGCGCGAGGCCGGACTCGACGCCATCGCCGCCGCCAACGAGCAGCTGCAGCACGGCCGGTACAACGTCGCCGTCCAGCGCCACCTCGCCGCCGACGTCCACGCCCGCAGGGCCGACACCCGCGAACGCGGCCGGGCCCAGGTGTCCCCCGGCGCCCCGGCCCCGACCGCCCGGTCGGCCGCCGCCGCCACCGCCGCCGCCGCCGCGCCAGTGTCCGCCGAGCGCGCCGGCGCCCGCAGCCGCTGAACCCCCTCCCCCCAGAAGCAAGGAGCAACTCATGGCAGTGAAGAAGGTCTGGACGATCGCCCACTCGTGCGGGCACGAGAGCGAGCGCGACCTCGGCGACCGCCCGGCCGACCGCCGCGCCGGCTACGCCGACTGGCTGTCCCGGCAGGAGTGCACCGACTGCTGGCGCGCGGCAAAGGACGGCGACGAGGCCGACAAGGCCGCATGGCTGGCGGCCAAGCGCGCCGAGGAGCAGGCCGAATCCGACGCCTGGTCCAAGCGGTACCGGATGCCGCCGCTGGAGGGCACCAAGCGGGGCATCACCTGGGGCGTGCGCTGCCGCCACCAGGTGCTCGCCGCCGCCTACACCACCCTCGTACTGGAGGCGGGCATGCCCGAGACCGACTGGGAGCAGGTCGAGGAGCAGGCGCGCACCGTGACCCGCGCCGGCTGGTGGATCGACCAGCGCGCCTCCGAACCCGGCGACCTCCAGGAGCTGCTGGAAGCCGCCACCGCCGCCGACCGGCCCACCGAAAACCCCTTCGTCTGACCCGGGACCGACGCGGGAAGAGCATCAACTTTCTTCCCCCTCCACGCCGTTCGCTTGCCTCGCCGCCGCTCGCTATCACGGACCAGGCGGCCCGGCCAAACCACCGGATCTGCGGATCCTTCCCTCGTCAGCCCGATCGCCGGGCAGCCGCCGTCCGAGAGGGGACTGTCGTGATCGCCCACCTGCAGCGCGCCACCAGCACGGCCGCGCTGATCCCCGTCCTGTACGGGCACGACGCTCCGCGCTTTCGGCTGCGGCCCCGGCTGATCGGGGCCGACTACCGCGGCTCCCACCAGCAGCTGCCGCTGTTCGGCGATCCGCGGGAGGTCCTGGGCGGTGGCGTGCTGGACGCACCGGCCGCCCGGATCGGCACCCGGGCACCCGAGCGGCCGGTATGGCTGTGCTCGGTGCGCTCCGACCCTCGCCACCCCGATCTGTCCGACGCCCAGTGGGCGGACGTCGCCCGGCGCCTGGTCACCGTCACCGGTCTCGCCCCCGAGGGCGACCCGGACGGCTGCCGCTGGGCGGCGATCCGCAACCTCGACCGCTCGGTGCACATCGTCGCCACCGTCGTCCGCGAGGACGGCTCCATCCACAGCACCTACCGGGACGCCTTCCACGCGCAGGCCGAGTGCCACCGCATCGCCGCCGACCTCGGCCACCTGGTCCGTTCCGTCCCCTCCGTCACCACCGCCAAGGACTACCGCATGCCCACCCCACCGATCGCCATCGGCCTCGAACCCAGCGGCAGCGTCGTCGCCAGGGGCGCCTACGACGACCTCGCGGCCACCCTGCTCAAGCACGCAGGACTGCGCGAGACCAGCGACTGGTACGGCCGCCGACACCGGCTGCCCACCACCACCGCCCCGGCCGACCGCGCCGCCATCGCCACCCACGCCGCCGAGATGCTGCGCGCCGCCCGCTACGACGTCGACCTCGACCCCCGGCTCGACACCGCGCTACCCGGCGACCCCGCCGACCGGCACCTTCTCTCCGTCCCCGACGCCCAGCTCCTGGAGGTCACCGACCGGATCCGCGGCGCGTCCAGCTTCGGCGAACTCGCCGAAGCGCTCGACCAGGTCCTCGACCCCGACGGCGGCATCCTGGACCGCGTCCACGACATGCTGGAGGCCGCCTCCGAGCAGGCCACCGACCTCGACCCCGAGCAGTACGCCCTCTCCGACCGTCTCGGGGTCGCGGCCGACTTCGTCTCCGCCGCCCAGAGCGAGCTGGGTGGCCTGCTCGACGAAGTGCAGCGCGCCCAGTCCCACGGTGCTCACACCGCGTCCCGCTCCGCCACTGCCGACGCGGCCCGCGCCACCTCCCCCGCCGTCACCGCCCGAGGCGTGAGCACCTCCACCCCGCCCTCCGCCGCACCCCCGCAGACGGTCGTGCCCCGGCAGACGGGACGCACCCGGTGACCGGCGCTTCCACCGTGGCCGGGGGTGGGTGCGGTGCCTGAGCACTACTCGTCGATCGGCAAGGCGGTCAGTGCCGCGATGCGCCACAACATCGCCCTCGCCCACGGCCCGCAGGCCGGCCCGCCCCTGCAGGTCCGGTACTTCCCGCCCCCTGCCGCCGACCCGTACTCGCTGCCCGGCATGATCGCGCGGCTGGAGGTGACGGCGGACCCGGGTGAGGTCGCCGCGATCGTCGAGGAGGCGACCGGCGCCCTGGTCGGCCCGCTGCCGCAGCTGACCGAGCCGGTCGCCGCCAGCGCCGACTGGGCCCGGGCCCGGCTCAACTTCGACTATCCGGACCCCTACGTGGCGGCCTTCGACCTGTGGACGCGCCTGGCCTCCGTCCATTCCATGCTGGTCTACGCCCAGGAAGAGCTGGAGGCCGTCGTCGGCGACATCACCGCGATGCCGACCGCGCTCAGCGACCCGCGCCACCACGAGATGGTCCAGGTCAAGCGGACCCGGGAGCTGCTGCACGACGTCATGGGCCACGGCCCCTCCGACGCCGAGGCGACCCAGCAGCAGGCAGCCGTCTCCTACTCGCCCCGTGCCGCCGCCCGCCGTACCGCGAGCCCTGGAGCCGAGCCCGGGGCGCCCCCGGCCGGACCACCTGCCATGGCCCCGCCCACCGGCCACCACCGCTGACCCACCCATCACCAGCTCGCGATCCTCGAAGGACCTTCCCCATGGGCAATTTGGCCGACACCTACGGCACCGACGTCGAGTTCTACCGCGGCGGTGACGGGCTCGTCTGGGCCGACTGCCGCACCGACGCTCCCGGCCTGATCGACCGCACCCTGCGCCAGTTCGGCTTCACCGCCCCGCCCGACCCCGGCAACCCCGCCTCCTACAACCTCCCGGCCGAACGACCCGACCCCGACCAGCGACTCGCCGCATCCGCCGCGGCCGGCCTGCTCGACGAATTCGGGTACCGGGTCGCCATCGAGCCGGACCTGGTCGTCGGCTACGTCGGCAACGACACCGCCGTCCCGGACCGGCAGCGCACCGCCGCCGCCCTCCTCACCTCCCCCGCCGTCACCAGGACCGGTCCCGGCCAGGTACCCGCCGCCGCACCACCGACCACGCCCCGCACCTCCACTGGCCGCACCCGCTGAACTCCGCGCTGAAAGGCAGCAACCCGTGCAGATCCGTTCGAGAGCCGAGCGCGCCCCGCCCCCACCCGCTCGCACCCACCTGGAACCGCCTTGCCCTCCCCGCGCACCAGCGCGCCGTCGACCACCATCGGCACCGACGCGCTCCTCTACCTCCTGTTCGGCGTCCTCGGGGCCGCCCTCGCCTTCGGCTCCCTGGCCTGGCTGACCGGCAACGCCGCCAACGCCCTGGTCGGCAGCGGACCGTGGGCCCGCTTCAGCGCCACCGACGCCCTGCTCCACCCCGACACGCTGTGGCCGCACCTCGGCTCCACCGCGCTGCTGCTCGGCGCCCGCGTCGTGCCCTGCGTGCTCACCGCCGTCCTCGTCACCACCGCCCTGGTGCTGTGGGCGCGCCACCGCGGCGGCGCGAAGACCGGCCTGGCCCGCAAGGCGGACCTGGCGCCGCTGCTGGACAAGGAGGTCACCGCCAAGGCGCGCGACCTGCGCCCGAGCCTGAACGGCCGGGATTGTAAAAGAGGTTGAGCCGAACGACCGGGGCATCCTGGTCGGTACCCTCTCGCCCGGCAAGGCCGAGGTCCGCGCCTCCTGGGAGGACGTCCTGGTCGCAATCATGGCGCCGCGCTCCGGGAAGACGTCCGGCATCGCGATCCCGGCGATCCTCGCCGCGCCTGGCCCCGTCCTGCTCACGTCGAACAAGGCGGCGAACGACGCCTTCACCGCGTGCTTCGACGCGCGGGCGAAGGTCGGCACGGTCTGGACGCTCGACCCGCAGCAGATCGCCCACCATCCCCGTGAGATGTGGTGGGACATTCTGGCGGACGCCCGCGACCTCGCCGGCGCGAAGCGGCTCGCCGGGCACTTCGTCACAGCGTCCGTGGACGAGTCCAGCGGCTCCGACTTCTGGTCGACCGCCGCCGCCAACACCCTCGGCGCACTGTTCCTCGCTGCGGCCAGCCACCGGCGCCCGATCACCGACGTGCTGGCCTGGCTCGCCTCCCCGGCCGACCGTACCCCCGTCGACCTGCTCGCCGACGCCGGCCACCACGCCGTCGCCGCCCAGCTCCAGGGCACCGTCACCGGCGCCACCGAGACCAGGGACGGCATCTACGAAACCAGCCGCCAGTACGCCAGTTGCCTGTTGGACCCGGAGATCGCCGCGTGGGTCACCCCCTCGCCCGGTCTGCCGGAGTTCAAGCCGTTCGACTTCGCCTCCTCCCGGGACACGCTGTTCCTGCTCAGCAAGGACGGCGGCGGCTCCGCCAGCGCGATCATCGCGGCGGCAGCCGACGCCGTGATGCGCTCCGCCGTCATCGTCGCCGAGCGCAGCGGTGGACGGCTCGACCCGCCCGCGCTGTGTGTCCTGGACGAGGCCGCCAACGTATGCCGGATCTCGGATCTCCCGGATCTGTACTCGCACTTGGGATCGCGCGGGGTCATCCCGATCACGATCCTGCAGTCCTACCGGCAGGGCCAGCGCTGCTGGGGTGAGGCCGGGATGGACGCCCTGTGGTCCGCCGCGACCGTCAAGATCGTCGGCAGCGGTATCGACGACGCCGACTTCGCGGACAAGCTGTCGCGGCAGATCGGCGAGCACGACGTGCAGACCGTCTCCGTCTCCAACTCCGACGGCGGGAAGTCGACTTCCGTCTCGATGCGCACCGAGCGGATCCTGCCGCCGGACCAGATCCGGGCGCTGCCCAAGGGCAAGGTGCTGCTGTTCGCCACCGGCATGCGGGTGGCGATGCTGGACCTCCGCCCCTGGTACAAGGAACGCTCCGTCAAGGAGATCGGCCCGGCCTCCGCCCGCGCCACCAAGGCCATCACCGCGCGCGCCCTCGCCAAGAGCCAGGACGGCTTCACCCTCTCGGCCTGACCGCCCGCCCGGCGGCGCCGATCGAGACCGTCCGGCCGGCGCCGCCGCCCTTCCCCTCTTCTTCTCCGGGCGTTCCCGCCGCGTGCGCCTGTTCCCCTCCAAGGACCATCCCGTGACCACAACTTCCCCTCCTGTCCTGCGTGTTCTTTCGCTCGGTGCCGGGGTTCAGAGCAGTGTGCTGCTGCTCCTGGCCGCCGAGGGCCACCTGCCCCGCCTGGATGCCGCGATCTTCGCGGACACCGGGTGGGAGCCCCGCTCGGTCTACGACCACCTGGAGCGCATCGAGCGGGAGGTCTCCGCCCCGGCCGGGATCCCGATCCTGCGCGTCTCCTCCGGCAACATCCGTGACGACGCCCTCGACCCCAGCAAGCGCTTCGCGTCGATGCCGCTGCACATCCTCAACGCCGACGGCGGTGAGGGCATGTCACGTAGGCAATGTACCGGTCAGTACAAAATCCGGCCGATCAAGGAGAAGGTCCGCGAACTCCTCGGCCACCCCTACCCGCAGCGGGTGCCGCGCGGGATGTTCGTCGAGCAGTGGATCGGCATCTCGGTGGACGAGGTCCACCGGGCGAAGGACGCCGACGTCGCCTACATGAACAACCGCTTCCCCCTGCTGGAGCAGGGCCTCACCCGGGCGGACTGCCTGCGGCTGCTGCGCTCGCGCGGCTTCGCGTCGACCCCGAAGTCGAGTTGTCTGGGGTGTCCTTACCACGGCAACGCCCAGTGGCGGGCGCTGCGCGACAGCTCCCCGGAGGAGTGGCAGGACGTCGTGGCGTTCGACCGGGCGATCCGCAGCGGCAACGCCCGGGCGACCGCAGAGGGGACCCCGCTGCTCGGCCAGGCGTACCTGCACCGCAGCCGCCGCCCGCTGGACCAGGCGCCCATCGACCGGGTCAGCGCACACGAGTGGGCCGGGCGCCAGACGGACGTCTTCGACGCCATCGCCGACGCCGAACTGGAGGCCGGCGATGCAGACGGCTGCTCGCCCTGGGCCTGCCGCTCGGGCACGCCGGTCGCCACCGAACGCCTCACCCTCGCGGCCTGACCGCCC
>NZ_JBHUWH010000249.1:0-11295 GCF_042670125.1 Kitasatospora sp. NPDC057198
GCCGTTGGGTGCATCGGCTTCTGGTTCTGTTTACGGCACGCAGCAGCACGGACACTTCGGTGGGCTCCGGCCGTCAGCAGCTCGGACTCGCCGTTCCCCGAGCCCCTGGTTTCGCCTCCCGCCGCTCACTGCGCGTGCAGGGTGATCGGGTTGGTGAGGGCGGCCATCGGGCCCCAGGGGAGGTCGGGGCCCATGGAGTTGCCCTTGCCGGGGGTGCCGTCGGGCTTGGGGTGGCGGACCTCGGCGCGGACGTAGGCGGCGAGGGAGGCGGTGGTGCGCCAGCGAACGGTGGCGGGGGTGCCGTCGGCGGGGAGGGTCTCCTGGTGGAGCTGGCCCTCGTCGGTGAGCAGGCGGGCGGTGCCGCCGGGGACGCCGGAGACGGTGAGTTCGACGTCGACGGGGGCGTCGGCGGGGACGGTCAGGCGTTCGCCGATGCCCGCCCGGCGGCCGTGGCCGGTGGCGGTGAGGTCGAGTCGGACGGCGGCGGACTCGGCCAGCCAGCTGCGTCCGGCGCGCAGGCCGTCGAGGATCGCGGCGCGGCTGAGGTCGTCGGCGAGGACGACGTTGTGTGGGCTGCCGATCGGCTGCGGGTCGCTGTGGGCGTCGCTGTTGCCCATCGCGGGGAGCCAGTCGCGGCCCTCGCGCAGGGCGGTGGCGAGCTGGGCGTCCCAGGTGTCGACGGCCGACTCGTCGTCGTACGTCCAGGGGCCGTTCCAGACCTCGAGGGCGTCGGCGTCCCGGTAGCCGAACTTCCACTGGCAGGCCACGTACGGGCAGTAGGGGTGGGCGGGGACGACCAGGCCGCCGCTGCGGCGGACCTGGCGGGCGAAGCGCGGGAAGGCGTCGTCGCGGGAGCGGTAGCGCCAGTCGACGAACTGGCCGGGGTCGAGGCCGAGGGCCAGCCAGTGGCCGTTGCGGGTGGTGATCTCCTCGCCGGCGAGGATCAGCAGGTCGTCCCCGGCGAGCGGGCCCCAGGTGCCGTGCGAGGAGCTGGTGTTGTGGTCGGTGGAGACGATGAAGTCGAGCCCGGCGGCCCGGGCGCCCGCGGCGACCTCCTCGGGCAGGCGGCGCCCGTCGGAGTGCACGGTGTGCAGGTGGCAGTCGCCCCGGTACCAGGCGCGGCCGCGGCCGCGGGCGCGTTCGGCCGGGTAGTGCGGGGCGGAGGCCGGGCCGGGGGCGCCGAAGCGGAGGGTGACCTGCACCGAGTAGGTCAGGCCCTGCGGGGCGACCTGGTACGGGCCGAGCACCACGTGCCAGGTGCCGGGTGCGACCGGGCCGGGCAGGTAGCCGGGGGTGGCGGCGGTCGCGGAGATGCTGAAGGAGCTGCGGAACCCGCCGGACCAGCCGCGGAAGCCCCTGCCGCCGAGGTCGGTGCCGCGCTGGTCGAAGATGCCGATGTCGCAGGAGTTGCCGGGGGTGCCGGACGGGACGGCGGGCTTGTCGTAGCCGTAGGACACCGCGATCTCCCGCACCCCGGGCGGGACTTCCACCGGGAGGTAGACGAAGTCGGGCGCGCCGGTGGGGAGTCGGCCGGTCAGCTCGATCACCCGGTCGGCCGGGGCGGCGGGCGGGGGCGGCGCGGCGGCGGCCGGGGAGGAGGCGGCCGGGCCGGCGGCGGCCGCGGCTCCGGCGGCGAGGCCGGTGCGCAGCACGGTGCGGCGGCCGGGCAGGGCGGACGGGTCGGTGGGCATCGGGACGGGCCTCCGGGCGGTGGGTGCGGCGGGATCGTCCGCTCGTCCCTACCCGGCGGGGTGAACCGGGGGTGTGCCGGGGCCCACGGCCGTGCGGAGGGTGCGTGAAGGCGGGGTGGGGGAACGTCGGCCTAGCACTACCGGTCGGGAACGGTCGGAAGTTTGCCCGAACTGCCGCTCTTCCGGGTGAATCCGACGCGTGGGGCTACTGCGGGGGCGCGTGGTGAGACAAGCCTATGAGTCGGGCGCGGGGCGGTTCGCTCCGCTCCGCCGGGCCCCGAGCGGGCCTCCGGGAGGAACAACTCTCCTGGGGGAAAAGCACTCTGACGGGGCGTCAGGCGAATCGTGCAGCGGCTATGCTGCTTCGCGCCCCGGGCCCCGCCGCACCGCCCGGCCCCGCCCGCCACCCGTCCCCCCGAGCGTATGAGGATGCTGATGCTTCGAGCCGGATCGTCACCAGACGGATCGTCTTCAGGAGGGCGGCTACCCGCGGCCGTGCTCGTCGGGCTGCTGCCCGCGGTGGTGATCGGCGCGGCCGTCGGCCTCGCCGCCGCCGCGGACCCGGGCGCGGCGACCTCGGGGATCATCTGGTGCGGCCTGGTGGGCGCCGCGGCCGTGGCGGCGGCGGGCTTCGAGGCGGTGCGCCGGGGCCGCGCACTGGAGTGGGCCCGCGAGGAGGCCGCCCGGCAGGACGCCGAGCAGCGCCACCGGCTGGCCCGGCAGCAGGCCGGCATGCTCGAACTCGCCAGGAACGACCTCCCGCAGGCCGTCGCCCGGATGCAGGGCGGCGAGTTCATCACCGACGTGCTCCGCTCCTACGAGCAGCAGCACGTCCACAACGCGGGCGACGAGTTCCACGACTTCCGGCACGCCGTGCTGCGCGCCGTCCTGGACGCCGTCGACAACGAGGAGGCGATGCGCGAGTCCGCGCAGCGCGCCTTCGTCAACATCGCCCGCCGCGTCCAGGCCATCGTCCACCGGCAGGCCATCGACCTGCGCAAGATGGAGGACCGGCACGGCGACGACCCCGCCGTCTTCGACGACCTGCTGATCATCGACCACGGCAACGCCCTGATCGGCCGCCTCGCCGACTCCATCGCCGTGCTCGGCGGCGCCCGCCCCGGCCGCCAGTGGAACAACCCCGTCCCGCTGTACAGCGTGCTGCGCGGCGGCATGTCCCGGATCCTCGACTTCCGCCGGGTCGAACTGCACCCGGTCTCCGAGGTCGCCGTGGTCGGCCCCGCCGTCGAACCGCTGATCCACGCGCTCGCCGAACTCCTCGACAACGCCACCCGCTACTCGCCGCCGCAGACCAGCGTCCACCTCACCGCCGTCGAGGTGCAGACCGGCATCGCGATCGAGATCGAGGACGGCGGCCTCAGCCTCGGCGAGGAGGGCCGCGCCCGGGCCGAGCGGATGCTCGCCGAGGCCGAGTCCGGCATCGACCTGAACGGCCTCGGCGAGGCCCCCCGGCTCGGCCTGGCCGTGGTCGGCCGGCTCGCCCGCGCCTACGGCTTCCAGGTCTCGCTGCGCCCCTCCGCGTACGGCGGCGTGCGCGCCGTGCTGATCGTCCCGGACGTCTACATCACCACCGCGCCCGCGCCCAGCCGCGCCCACGGCATCGGCCGGATCGCCACCACCACCCCGCTGGCCTTCCCCTCCCACCCCGGGCAGGCCGACAGCGAGGCGTACCCGGCCGCGAGCGAGACCGTCGACACCCCGCCGCGCCCCCACCCCGCCGCCGCGACCCACACCCCCGCCGGGGGCTTCGCGGCCACCGCGGCCTTCCCGCGCGCCGTGCCCAACCCCGCCCCCGCACCGGCCGCCGGGCCCGGACTCGTCGCCGTCCCGTACGAGGACGACGTGCCCGTGGTCGTCGAACGGACCGCGAACGGCCTGCCCCAGCGCCGCCGGCACGCCGCCCCGTCCCGCTTCGGCGGAGCCGCCCCCCGCCCCCCGCAGCCGGCCCCGAGCCCGGCCCCGGCCCCGGTGGCGCCCGCCGCCCCGGCGCCGCAGACACCCGCCCCCGAGCCGGTCCAACCCGGCCTGTGGCTGGCCGCCTTCACCAACGGCGTCAACGGCACCGCGCCGCCCGCCGGACCGGGCGGCCCCGGCCACGCCAGTGACGAAGCAGCAGGGAAAGGCGACAAGTGATTCAGCAACGGACCAACATGGACTGGATGCTCAGGGACCTCGCGGAGACCGTCCCGTGCATCCGGCACGTCATCGTCCTGTCGGCCGACGGCCTGCGGCTGGCCCAGCACGGCACCGACCCCGACACCGCCGACCGGCTGGCCGCCGCCTGCGCCGGCCTGCAGAGCCTGGCCAACGCGGTCGGCCACGAGTTCCCGGGCGGCGACGGGCGGATGCGGCTGGTGGTGATCGAGGTCGGCGGCGGGTTCTTCTACCTGATGGCGGCCGGCTCCCGGGCCTACCTGGCGGTCCTCGCCGACGAGGGCGTGGACGCCGGACTGGTCGGCCAGCGGATGCGCGACCTGGTCGCCCGGATCGGCGAACACCTGACCACCCCCGTCCGCGGCAGCGAGCAGATCGCGTGACCCGCACCGCCGCCGAACGGACCGACCACCGGGCCGCGTTGCCGACCGGAGGCGCCCGGCCCGCAGCGGCGGCAGCAAGAGCAGCAGCGGCGGCAGCGGCGAGGACAGCGGCGGCCGCGGCGACAGCGGCCGCGGGACCGACCGGAACGACCGGAACGACCGGGAGGGCCGGACCGACCGGGCCGACCGGAACACCGCCGACGGGCCGACCGGCCGCCGGCCACACCGAGGTGCGGGGATGAGCAACCAGGACTGGGCGGACGCCAACCCGGAGCGGCTGTACGTGATCAGCGGGGGGCGCGACCGCAAGTCCGCCACCGCCGGGTTCGACCTGGTCACGCTGGTCGTCGCCCGCGCCCGGCCCGAACCCACCATGCAGCCCGAGCACGCCGCGATCCTGCGGATCTGCTCCTCCCCGCTGTCGGTCGCCGAGATCTCCGCCTACCTGCGGCTGCCGAACAGCCTGGTCACCGTCCTGCTCGCGGACCTGCTCGCCGAACGCCGGATCGAGGTCCGCGCCCCCGTCCCGCCGGCCGCCCTTCCCGACCTTTCCCTGCTGGAGGCAGTGATCCATGGACTTCAACGGCTCTGAGCCGCGCGGGCCGCGCGAGGCCGAGCTGCTCCCGGCGACCGTGGCCACCGCCGTCAAGGTCGTCATCGTCGGCGGCTTCGGGGTCGGCAAGACCACCCTGGTCGGCGCGGTCAGCGAGATCCGCCCGCTGACCACCGAGGAGACCATGACCGAGGCCGGCGTCGGCATCGACGACCTGGCCGGGGTGGAGCGCAAGAACTCCACCACCGTCGCGATGGACTTCGGCCGGATCACCATCAGCGACGAACTGGTGCTGTACGTCTTCGGCACGCCCGGCCAGGAACGCTTCTGGTTCCTGTGGAACGGCCTGTTCGAGGGCGCGCTCGGCGCGGTCGTGCTGGTCGACACCCGCCGCCTGGAGGTGTCCTTCGACGTGCTGGGCCGGCTGGAGGACCGCGGCGTGCCGTTCGTGGTCGCGATCAACGGCTTCCCCGAGGCGCCCGGCTACCCCGTCGACGAGCTGCGCGCCGCGCTCGACCTGCCGCACCACGTGCCGATCGTCCACTGCGACGCCCGCTCCCGGGAGTCCAGCCGGGACGTGCTGATGGCCCTGATGCGCTACCTGTACGACCTCGCCGCCCAGCCCGCGGGGACGGCCGCGGCCGCCCAACCGGTCGGCTGACGGACCGCCAACCCACCCTTTTCGCACCGGAGTTGCCCCGTGACGTACGAAGACCACGCGTACCAGGGCGGGCCCGTCCCGCCGCCCGGCTGTCCCGCCCACCGCGCCGGCGGCGGGCCGGGGGGCGGCGAACTGCTGCGGCTGTTCGGGCCGGAGGCCGAGGCCGACCCGGCCGGCTTCTACGAGAAGCTGCGCGCCGAGCACGGCGAGGTGGCCCCCGTACTGCTGCACGGCGACCTGCCGGCCTGGCTGGTGCTCGGCTACTCGGCCAACCTGACCGCGATGCGCACCCCGTCCCGGTTCTCCCGCGACTCGCGCCGCTGGACCGAGTTCCGGCAGGGCCGGGTCGCCCCCGACTCGCCGGTGCTCCCGGTGATCGCCTGGCAGCCCACCTGCTCCTTCGTCGACGGCGAGGAGCACCGGCGGCTGCGCACCGCCGTCACCGACGGCCTGAACCGCTTCGACCGGCGCGGCATGCGGCGCTTCGTCACCCGCTTCTCCGACCAGTTGATCGCCGGGTTCGGCGACACCGGCCGGGTCGACCTGGTCTCCCAGTTCGCCGAACACCTGCCGATGCTGGTGATGACCCAACTCCTCGGCATGCCCGAGGAGTACGGCCCGCGGCTGGTCGAGGCCGCCCGCGACCTGGTCAAGGGCACCGGGACCGCCGTCGCCAGCAATGAGTACGTGGTCGAGTCGCTGCGCCGCACCGTCGAGCGCAAGCGCAGCGAACCCGGGCAGGACCTGGTGACCTGGCTGATCGAGCACCCCTCCGGGCTGAACGAGGAGGAGGTGCTGGAACACCTGCGCTCGGTGCTGCTCGCCGCCAACGAGACCACCATCAACCTGATCTCCGAGACGCTGAAGATGGTCCTCACCGACAGCCGCTTCCGCGCCCACCTCTCCGGCGGCCAGATGACCCTGCCCGACGCCCTCGACCAAGTCCTGTGGGACTCACCGCCGTTCATGCTGGTGCCGGGCCGCTGGGCGACCGGCGACACCGAGCTCGGCGGACGCGCGATCAAGGCCGGGGACATGCTGCTGCTCGGCGTCGCGGCGGGCAACGCCGACCCGGCGGTCCGGCCCGACCTGGACACCCCGCTGTTCGGCAACCGCTCGCACCTGGCGTTCGGCAGCGGCCCGCACGAGTGCCCCGGGCAGGAGATCGGCCGGGCGATCGCCGAGTCCGGCATCGACATCCTGCTGACCCGGCTTCCCGACCTGCAACTCTCGGTCGAGGAACACGAGTTGGTCTGGCGCGGCAACTGGATGTCGCGCCACCTGACCGAACTGCCGGCCCGGTTCACCCCGCGCTCCGAGCTGCACCCGCAGCAGCGGGCCGCGAGCGCGGCGGCGGGGGCGGGGACAGGGACGGGGACGGGTGGGGGCGCGGGCACGGGTACGGGGGCGCTGGTGTCGACGCCGTCCGCTGCTCCGACCGCTGCAAAGGCTCCGGGGGCGACCGTTCCCGGCCCGCGGTCGGCGGTCAGGCCGCCGCTGCCGCCCGCGCCGCCGGCGGTGCCGGTGGTGCCGCCGCAGCGGCGCGGGTGGTGGAGCACGCTGCTGGCCCGGCTGCGGGGCTGAGCGGGCCGGGCACGGCGGGGCACGGCGGGGTTGGGCCAGGTGGGCGGGGTGGGCGGGTCAGAACGGCCAGGGCAGGCCGCCCACCGCCATCAGGGTGAGCAGGGCCAGCGCGATCAGCAGCAGGACGGCCAGTTCGCCCCAGAGCAGCCGCCGGTCGTGGCGGCGGTCCGCCGGGGTCAGCTCGGCGGCCCGCCGCAGCACCGGCCCGGTGCTTCCGGTGCCGGTGCTTCCGGTGCCGGTGCCGGCGCCGGTCTCCTCGGGGGTCATGATCCGACCGCCACCTTTCCGGTCTTCTCGGTCTTGTCCCAGGCGAGTTCGGCGTGCCGCAGTTCGTGGAACGCGGCGGCGACCGAGCAGGCGGCGAGCAGCGAGCCGTAGCCCGCCAGGTGCAGCAGCGGCGGGGCGAGCCACCGCAGCCGGGTGCCGGTGAGCTCCTTGGCCAGCCAGGCGACCGGCATGCACAGCGCCAGCCAGGCGTACACCACCAGCATGACCAGGTGGACGGTGAGCGTGCCGGCGCCCGCCAGCAGCGGCAGGAAGACCCCAGGCAGGGCGGTGACCACCAGGATCGCGGTGGCGATCAGGCCGGGGTAGACCAGCGCCTCGCGCCAGCAGCGGCGGAAGGTGCCGGGGTCGACCAGCGCGGACATCAGGGTGATCAGCAGGTAGCAGACCAGGTTGGTGACCCACAGCCAGTGGAACAGCGTCCAGGCCGGGCCGGCCGGGGCGGTGAGGAAGAGCAGCAGCAGGGCGGCCGAGCAGAGCGTCAGCAGTACCGGGGTGAGCAGCAGGGTGAACCAGATCAGCCCGAACAGCCAGGAGCCGAGCCGGTGTTCGCCCTTCGCGCTGCGGCCGCGGAACCACACGTGCCGGTAGCGGCGGGTGACCTGGAGGTTGCCGCGGGCCCAGCGCAGCCGCTGCTTCCACAGGCCCGCCAGGTCGCCGGGCTCCTCGGCCAGCACGGTCGCGTACCCGTCGAACACCACGCGGCGGCCCGCGAGTTGGGTCTCGAAGGTGGTGACGGTGTCCTCGGCGAGGGTGTCGGTGTCGATCCGCCCGCCGAGGTCCTCCAGGTTGGCCCGGCTGTGCAGCTGCGCCCCGCCGGCCAGGCAGGCGACCGCGCCGAGCACGTTCTGCGCCCGGCGGGCGGCGGCCTGCGCGGTGATGTACTCGTAACCGATGTACCTGGTCAGGTAGTTGCCCCGCTTGCCGCTGCCCTCCTTGATGTACGCGGTGACGGCGCCCACCCGCGGATCGGCCAGGTGCCGGGTCATCCGCCAGAGCGCGTCCCGGTCGAACACCACGTCCGCGTCCATGATCAGGACGGCTTCGGCCCAGTCGTCGGCGAGCACCCGGGCCAACCCGTGGTTGAGGGTGTGCGCCTTGCCCTGGCCGCCGTGCTCGCGGCGCAGGTGCACCACCTGCCCCGGGTGGCGGCGGATCAACTCGGCCAGCACGGCCGGGGTCCCGTCGGTGGAGGCGTCGTCGACCACGTGGATCCGCAGCCGGTCGGGCGGGTACTCCAGGGCGAGCAGGCCCTCGACGGAGCCGGGCAGCACGGCGGCCTCGTTCCAGGCCGGGACCAGCACGGCGGTGCGCGGCAGGTACGGCTCGCCGCGCACCTCGTACAGGCGGCGGAAGCGCTGGAAGCCGATCAGCAGGAACTGCAGCACGGCGACCAGCAGCGGCAGCGCGCCGAGGAAGACCACGACGACGGCCAGCGCGTCCAGGAACCAGCTCATCGCCGGGACTCCGCGGGGGTGCCGCAGTCGGCCCCGGCCAGCGCCCCGGCCCCGGCCGGCGTCCCAACCCCGGCCGGCGCCTCGGCCCCGGCCAGTGCCCCGGTCACCCAGTAGAAGGCGCCGACGTCCTCGGCGCGGTGCGCGTCGCTGCCCGCGGCCAGCCGGACCCCGGCGGCGGCGAGGGCGGCGGCGGTGCGCGGGGACGGGCAGCGCCACTTCTCGTTGAGCTCGACGGCCACGCCGCGCTCCCGGCAGGCCGCGGCCAGCGGGGCGAGTTCGGCCGGGTCGAGGTCGGCCTCGTCCAGGCCGCACTTGGGCAGCACGCTGAACAGGTGCGCCAGGTGCGCGGTGCGCCCGGCGGGCAGCCGGGTGACGGCCCGGGTGGTGGCGGCCAGCAGCAGGCGGCGGGCCCGGGTCGGGGTGAGCGCGCCGGCGGCGAGCCGTTCGCGGACCTGCTCGGGGTGGGCGGGCCCGTCCGGCAGCGGGAAGCGGTGGTCGGCGAGCGCGACGTGCTCGACGCCGGCCAGGTCGGCGGGCAGGTCGATCCGGCCGCCGGTGTCCAGGATCTTCGCCTCCACCCCGCACACCACCCGCAGCGGCGCGGTGGCGCGGACGGCCCGGACGGCGGCCGTGTACGCGGGCAGGTGGCGGGAGTCGGCGCGGACGTGGTCGGCGACCACCACGGTGCGCAGCCCGGCCGCCGCGGCGGCGGCCACCACCCGCTCCAGCGGATCGCGGCCGTCGGAGAAGTCGGTGTGGGTGTGCAGGTCGGCGGTGATCGGCGGGAGTCGACGCGCCGTCATGCCGCCACGGCCTCGGGGTCGTTCACGGCGGCAGCGGCCCGGGTCTTCACCGCAACGGCCTCCGTGTCGTCCGCGATCTCGCCGAGCTCGTCCGGGCGCAGCACGACGTCCTGCCAGTGCCGGACGACGGCCACCTCGCGGTGCGCGATCCGCTCCGGCAGTTCGGCGCCCAGCAGCCCGGCCACCGCCCAGCGGGCCATGTCGACGCCCGCGGCCAGGGTCAGCGAGAGGCCGCCCGGCGGGCGGGGGTTGACCTCGAGCAGGGCGGGGCGGCCGTGGCGGTCCTCGCGGATCTGGACGTTCAGCACGCCGCGCAGCCCGAGCGCGCGGACGGTGTCCCCGGCCGCCCGCGACAGCGCGGGGGCGTCCAGCACCCGGCCGGCCACCACGATGCCGGAGTCGGTCCTGTCCCGGGAGCGCGGCACCGCGGCCACCACCCGGCCGGTGCCGTCGGTCAGCACGTCCACCGAGTACTCGGTGCCGGGCAGGAGTTCCTGCAGCAGGTAGGAGTGGTCGCGCGGCAGCCGGGCCAGTGCGGCCGGGCCCTCCACCACCCGCACGCCCCGGGAGCCGGAGCCGGTGCGCGGCTTGGCGATCGCCGGGAAGCCGCCGGGGAAGTCCGCGCCGCCGGCGGGGCCGAGCGTCCGGGTCCCGGGCAGCCGCACCGCGCCCGCGCAGGCGCCGGCCAGGCGCCACTTGTCCAGGCAGTCGGCGACCGCCTCGGCGGGCGACACCAGGACCCGCACCCCGGCCGCCGCGAAATCCGGCAGTCGGCTTGCCAGCGGCAGGAGTTCGGCGTCCACGGTGGGCACCAGCACGTCGATCGCGTGCCGCCGGCACAGCCGCAGCAGGGCGTCCGGGAAACCGGGGTGGGCGCCGGGCGGCAGCAGCATCCGCCGGGCGGACGGCACCAGGTACAGGCCGGCGCCGTTCGGGTCGATGTCCGCCGCGTACAGCTCGGCCGCGCCGGTCAGGGCCCGCAGGAAGCCGGTGCCGGACGGGCCGCCGGCGCCGGTCACCAGCACCCGCGGCGGGCGGCCCAGGGCGGCCGCCGGATCGGGTGCGGAGGAGGGGGCTGGGGCTGGGACTGGGACTGGGTCGGTCTCAGTGGGCGTGGAAGGGAGCGGCATCGCGGAGCACCTCCAGCGGTTCGGCGTAGCGGGAGCGGGAGTAGCGGCCCCAGTAGCGGGCCGTCGAGCGCAGCAGGTCCTCCTCCAGGTACCAGCGGCTGGACGCCTGCGAGCCGTGCGCGCGGATCGAGGCGAGCTTGGCGTCGACGTCCTGCTCGCGCAGCGGGACGAAGCGGTTGGGCCGGTAGTCGACGGTCGCGGACGGCGACTGGTAGCAGAACACCCGGGGCACCTGGCGGCAGGCCACCCGGGTGGACCGGTGCACCGCCCGGTGGTCCTGGTGGGTGTCGTGGTCGGAGTGCACCAGCACGAGGTCCGGGGCGGTCTCGGCGACCGTCCGCTCGATCACCCGCACCGTCGAACTGTCGTCGCGGATCGAGCCGTCCGGCAGGTCCTCCAGCACCAGCCGGGCGCCCATCGAATCGGCCGCCCGGTGCGCCTCGCGGCGCCGCTCGGCGGGGTCGCCGCCGCCTCCGCCGGGGGAGAGGGTCAGCACCGTGATGTCCCAGCCATCGGCGGCCCGGCGGTGGATGGTGCCGCCCGCGGCGATCTCCACGTCGTCGGGGTGGGCGC
>NZ_JBHUWH010000250.1:0-11292 GCF_042670125.1 Kitasatospora sp. NPDC057198
CGCCGCCCGCACCGGCCTGGCCGGCGTGCCCGCCCGCTGGCTGGACGCGCAGGAGCCCCTGCCGCCGCTGTGACCGCGCGGCGGCGACGCCGTGGCGGCAGGGGCCCTGGTTCCGAGTACCCGACCCCCGAGTGCCCGGGTCCGGGCTATGGCTCCGCGTGTCCGGCTACGACTCCGCGGGTCCGGACTACGACTCCGCAGGCAGGTCGAGGCGGAACGGTCCGCCCGGCCGCTCCGGGTCCCAGCCGCGGGCGCGGGCGAGGCGGACGGCGGCGGCGATCCGGGCCGGGGTGACGCCGGTGGCGGGCAGGCCGAGCCAGTTGCCGGGGTGGGCGCACGGGAAGCGCAGCAGCAGGACGGCGCCGGCCCCGTCGGCGCGTTCGACGGCCGCGGTCAGCGGGCTCTCGCCGATGCCCTGCCCGTAGCTGGGTCGGCGGCGGATCGTCCAGCGGTACGGCGCCCCGTCGACCGTGAGGGGACGGGAGCCCTTCCTGCGCAGCGCCAACGTCCCGCCTCCCCCTGCCCGTTCGGCCCCCCGGCAGCCTACTCGCGGCCCCGGGGCGGCGGGACGGGCTGCGGGCGGTAGCGGGCGGTGGCGGCCGTCCAGTGCAGCAGGGCGTGCGCGAAACGGACCAGGGCCCGGACGTAGCAGCGTACTTGGGGCGGCCAGTGGGAGCCGCGGGCGATGCCTTCGGCGAGGAACTCCAGGGTGGTGAGTTCGGCCTCGCAGAGCGCGGCGACCTTGGCGGCGGCGGTGTCCCGGGGCAGCCGCTCGTGCACCTCCAGTGCGCTCAGCAGGTTGTTGCCGTGCCCGGCGGCGGTCTCGACCCGGTACGAGCACAGGTCGTTGGCCCAGCCGATCAGGTGGTCCAACCTGGCGCGCAGGTCGACGAGTTGGGGGTGGTGGTGGAACTGCGCGGACAGGTCGAGGCGGTGCGCGAGTTCGACCGCGCCGGTGGCGCAGCGGACGGCGCCGTCCTGGTCCCGGTGCGAGAGGTACTGCGAAACGGTGGGGGTGGCGCCGCGCAGGCGCAGGAAGTCGAGCGAACTCTCCAGGTAGCTGCGGAAGTCGGCGGTCTGGCGGGCCCGCCAGGACGGCCCGGCGAGGGCGATGCTGTCCTGCCACAGGGTGCGGAACGCCCGGGCCAGCGCGGTCGCGGGCGCGGGCGGGACGGCGCCGGGGCCGAGCTCCGGGCCGAGCAGCGCGGTGAGTTCGCGGACGGTGCGGTCGGCCTCGTCGGACGGGTCGCCGAGCCAGTGCCGGTCGAAGTGGTCGTCGAGGATCCAGCCGAGCAGCAGCCACTGGGTGCCGGCCCGCAGCGCGGGTCCGAGCGGGAGGTCGCCCCAGCAGCGCGCGGCCAGCTCCAAGTGGCCCTGTTCCAGGAGCCGTTCGAGGCCCTCGCGGTCGAGCAGCCCGGTGCCGGACAGCCAGTGCACGGCCTCCTCGCGGAGCGCGTCGGCGTGCGGGTGGGCGGCGGGCAGCGGGACCCGGTCGAGCAGCCCGGCGAGCGGCCCCGCGAGTGGTCCGGGGACCGCTCCGGGGAGCGCTCCGGCCGGGAGGCGGTGCGCGGCTGCGGGGCTCGCGGCGTGGCTCATGGCGGGGTCCTCCTCGGGTGCGCGTCCGGCACGGGTCCGGTACGGGTCTGGCGCGGGGTCCGGCGCGGGTCCGTTCGGGCACGTCGCCGGGTCCGTCACCGGGCCACCACAGGCCCGTCGCAGGCCCGGAGCGGGCCCCGGGCGGGTGCGTCCGGGCCCGCCGCCCGACGGGACGAGTCTGCTGGACCGTCCCGGCCGGGCGGCGCAGAACCGTCGACCGTTCCCCCACCCGGCGGATCACTGCGCTGATCCGATGATCGGCCCGCTACCGTCCCCCGGCCCGGGGCGCGATGCTGCACCGGCCGTCCGCGCACTCGCGCCGCAACCGGCCCCGCGAGACGGTCTGGAGCAGCCCGATCGCCCAGCACATCGGGCAGCCGCGCAGGGCGAACAGCCCGACCGGGACGAGCAGCAGCGCCACCACGCCGACCACCGGCAGCAGGCCGAGACCCGCCGCGACCGCCCCGAACCCGACCGCGCCGCGCAGCAGGTGACGCGGCAGCGAGGCGCTCGCGAAGTCCGGCCGCCCGTCCGGCCGCCCGTCCGTCGCGGGCTCGCCCGTCCACCGCCCGGTCACCGCACACCGCCCGGGAGGTCGGCGAGTTCGGCCCGGACGGCCGCCCGGGCCCGGTGCAGCCGCGACTTCATCGCGGCCGTGCTCAGCCCGAGCGCCTCCGCCACGGCCCGCCCGCCGAGCCCCTGCAGGTCGCGCATGATCAGCACCCGGCGCTGATCGGCGGGCAGCCCGGCGATCGCGGCGGCCACCCGCTCGGTGTCGAGCCGCCGCAACGCCTCCTGCTCCGCCGAGTCCACCACCCCCGCCGCCCCGTCCGGCAGTTCGGCGACGACCCGCCGGGGCGCCCGGACCCGGCGCAGGCACTCGTTGCGGACGATCCGGAACAGCCAGGACGCGAGCGCCCCGGTCGCCCGCAACATGCCGATCCGCCGGTACAGCACGATCAGCGCCTCCTGCGCGGCGTCCTCCGCGTCCTCCGGGCTGGCACACAGCGAGTGCGCGAACCGGCGGACGTTCGGATGCGCCCCGGCGACCAGCACCGCCAGCGACTCCCGGTCACCGCCGCGCGCCGCCCGGATCACCTCCTCGCCGGGCCAGGCGGTCTCAACCACGGCTCCCCCGCTTCCGCTTGAGCACCAGCACACAGGTGCAGAGCAGCACCGCACCCGCACCGACCAGCACAGCAACCATCATGACGCCCTCCGGGCCCTCGTCCGTACCACCCGCCGTCCGGCGCGTGACACCCATAAGAGCCCCGACCCCCCGAAAAGGATTCACCCCACCCGCACTTCCGCGCCCCGCCCCCGCACCGCCCCCCGGAGTCAGGAGCCGGGAGCCCGTGGAATCAGCCCGGGGCCGCGTCGTCCTCTCGCACCACCGCGCCTGCAACGGGAGCGTGGCGAAGTGGCGTTGACTACGGCTTCAGGACGCTGTTACTCATGTACAGGAGAAGAGGAGCCCTGAAGGAACCATGGCGAGCAGCGAGCCGGCGGCGTCGGCGAAGGCGAAGAAGTACCTCCAGATCGCGGACGACCTGGCGACGGAGATCAAGGCGGGCATCCTCGCCCCGGGCGCTCCGGTGCCGAGCGAGGCCGAGTTGATGCAGCGCTACGGAGTCGCGTCGGGCACCGTGCGCAACGCCATCGCCGAACTGCGGACGGCGCAGTTGATCGAGACGTACCACGGCCGGGGCTCCTTCGTCCGCTACCGTCCCCCGGTGCAGCACAGGTCGTCGGACCGGTTCCGGCGGGCCCACCGAAAGGCGGGGAAGGCGGCCTACCTCGCCGAGACCGAGGCGTCCGGCGGCACCCTCTCCGTCACGGTGCTGTTCATCGGCCCGACCGAGGCACCGGCCGACATCGCCGAACGGCTCCAGGTCCCGGTCGGCACCCGGGTCCTCGCCCGTCGGCGGCGGTACTTCCGGAACGGCGTGCCGACCGAGGAGGCCACCTCGTACCTGCCGTGGGACGTGGTGAAGGACATCCCGGAGATGTTCGCCGAGAACCCGGGCGGTGGCGGCATCTACCAGCGCCTGGAGGAACACGGGTTCATACTCGCCGAGTACGAGGAGACCGTCCGGGCCCGGTTGGCGACCAAGGCCGAGGCGGTCGCGCTGGCGCTGAGCCCGGGTGCGGCGGTGATCCACCTGGTGCGGGAGGTCGTCACCACCACCGGCCGCGTGGTCGAGGTCTGCGACACCCTCATGGCAGCCGACCATTTCGTTCTCACCTACCAGGCTGCCGTCACGGACTGACGGTCGATCAAGTCCGGTGGCCCGCCGCGGGTTTCTCCTCGCGGCGGGTTTACTTATATAGAGGACTAGGGCACTCTTCTACTCGTGACTCCTCTACATGAGTACATGTGGTGGTCTCATATAGATACCCATGCCGTCACCGCGCCTCTGCGCACCACTTTCCGTGCAGCCATCCGCGAGGTCACTGCCATGCCTGATCACCAGTACCCGAGCCGGAAGCCCCGACTGACGATCCGGGTCTACCGGGTCCAGCCCGACGGAACCCGGGTTCCGGTCTCCTCCTGCTTCTCGAACGAGGAGGAGGTCCTGCCGCTGGTCTCCGCGCTGACCTGGCCGCCCTGCGCGTGCCCGCGTTGCGCCGCAGCCGCCGACGCGGCCTGAGCACGTCCCACCACAGCATCGAGAAAGGCAAGCAAGTGCTGTACACCGGACAGCCGTTGGTGGCTGTTGACGTTCTGCAACGTTTCCTGCGGGACGGGTTCGCCGACTCCGAGCGGGCCTCGGACTCGTTGGAGCGCGCCTTCTGCGCCGCCCGCCTCGACCCGCCGCCCGGCCTCTCGCCGGTCTACCGCCCCGATGTCGCGCCGGAGGCCGCCGGCCTGGCGCTGGGGTACGCCGGGCTGCCGTGGGCGCAGCGGCTCGCCGAGGCGCTGGTCGAACTCGCGCTGCTGCGCGGCGAGTTCACCGTCAACGCCCCCGCCGCTGTCCGGACGGCCTCGCCCGAACCGGGGGCCGTCTCGTGAGCGGTGGCACGTTGCGGCAGCGCGCCTGGGAGATCGCCGAGCAGCTCGCCGAGGCCGGGGCCGGCGAGGCCCGACTGACCGTCGTCCCGGACGGCTACCGCGTCGAACTGACCGTCGTCCGCCCCCACGACGGGACCGGCGACGGCTCCGACGACCACCGGGCCGTCCTCAAGGCGCTCGCCCTCGGCGACCGCTGGGGCCACACCTACACCCCGCCCTCCCGCAACCACGGCACCCCGCGCGAGACCGTCTGGAGCGAAGTCCACCACGAAAAGCCCGGCCCGCAAGGCGGTTGATCCGGCCCGCCTTCTCTCGGCCCCGTCCGCACGCGTGGTGACGAACGGGGCCTCGGCCGCTGTTCCGGGCCGGCGGGTCGTCCTACCGGGCCCTCCGGTTCAGTTGCCGCGTTCCGCCTGGCTGCGCTCCACGCAGAACTCGTTGCCCTCGATGTCGGCCAGCACCACCCAGCCCGTTCCGTCCTCCCGGCGCCGGTCGTCCACCAGGGTGGCGCCTATGCCGACCAGGCGCTCGACCTCCTCGTCACGGGTGTGCTCCTGCGGCTGGATGTCGAAGTGGATCCGGTTCTTGCCGGCCTTCTTCTCCGGCACCGTCACGAACAGCAGGCCCGCGGCCTGGATCAGCGCCTGCGGGTCGCCCGGGAAGTCGTCCTCGTGGAGCGGCTGGCCCAGCACCTCCGACCAGAAGGAGGCGAGGCGGTAGGGGTCGAGGCTGTCGATGGTCACGTGCTTGATCAAAGATGTCATGCCCGGGATTCTCAACGGTCGGGTAAGGACCCGCAAGCCCGTTTCCTCCTGTCGTTTCCCCGCCCGTGCGCTGTACCGTTCACCCCATGCCCGAGACCGATCCCCTCACCAAGGGCGAACTCGACCGCCTCACCGCCGAGTTCTTCGCCGCCTTCGACAACCGGAACGGCGGCCCGGCCGACGTCGGACGGCTCCGGCGGCTGATGCTGCCCGGCGGCGTCATCGTGGTGACCGCGCCGCGCTACGCCGCCTACAGCGTCGAGGAGTTCATCGCCCCGCGGGAACTGCTGCTCTCCGACGGCCGGTTGACCGACTTCCACGAGTGGGAGACCAGCGAGCGCACCGAGATCGCCGGGGGCGTGGCCTGCCGGATCGGCACCTACCGCAAGTCCGGCCTCCTCGACGGCGCACCCTACGAGGGCACCGGCACCAAGACCTTCCAGTTCGCCCGCACCCCGGACGGCTGGCGGATCACCGCCTTCTCCTGGCACGACGAACCGTGACCCCGCACCGAACCGCACCGAACCGGACCGAGCCGAACCGGAAGGAACGCCCGTGCCGTTCACCCTCGAAGACCGCCTGGCCGTCGCCGAACTGATCGCGCTGCACGGCCACTTCGTCGACGACGGGGAACTCGACCGGCTGGACGAGCTGTTCACCGCCGACGTGGTCTACGACCTGACCGACTTCGGCCAGCCCCCGCTGTCCGGGGTGGCCGCCGTCCGCGAGGCGGCCCTGGCCCTGGGCGCGGCCAACCCCGTCGCCCACCACGTCACCAACGTCGTCATCACCTCCTGGACGGACGACCGGGCCCAGGTCCGCTCCAAGGGCCTGGGCGTCCGGGCCGACGGCTCCTGCGGCTCCGTCTCCTACCAGGACACCGTCGTCCGCACCCCCGACGGCTGGCGGATCAGCCACCGCCGGATCGTCCTGCGCCGCATCCCGCTGGGCGGCCTGTCCGAGCCCGCCTGAACGACGGACGCCCGACCCGCGCCCCGCCCCTCCCGCTCCGCCCCGACCTGTCCGATCCGTCCCGGCCCGCCCTGCCCCCGCCCGGCCCGGCTCGCCCAACCGACTACGCGTACGGGGCGACGGCGCGCAGGTCCAGGGTGTAGCGGTCGAACCGGGTGCCGTCCTCGCCGCGCGTCGGCGGGGCGGGGGCGAACCCGGCCCGCCGCGCCACCGCGGCGGACGCGGGGTTCTCCGGATCCACCTGGATCACCGCCTCCGCCCCGCCCGCGCCGGCCGCGTACCGGGCGGCCAGCAGGACGGCGCGGGTGGCCAGGCCGCGCCCCCGCCAGGCCGGGTAGAGGCCGTAGGCCACGTTGACCTGGCCGGGCAGCAGGCCCTCCCCGGTGAACCGCAGATCGACCGTGCCGGCGAGCACCCCGCCGTCCCCGGCCCGGATGCCGAACGCCCGGAGCGGACCGGCGGCCTCCCACTGCTCCCGGCAGTGCCGGAGGTACGCCTCGACGCCCTGCCGGGTGCCGGGGCCGCCGTTGAGCCAGCGGACGAGTTGCTCGTCCTCGCCCTCGAGGTGTGCCTCGGCGTCGTCCGGGCCCAGCGGCCACAGGGTGACCGTCCCGTCGGAGAGTCTCACTTCGCGCATCCCGTGATTCTCGGCGCCCCGGCCGGGCCGTGGCAACGACGCCACCGGGTCGGCAGGCCGGCGGCCCGGCGGAACCCCGCCGTGGTCGGGCGCGTCCGTGCTGTGCGAGAGTCGTGTCCCCGCGGAAGCGGGTCTGCGGATCGGCGGGTCTGCGGGCCGGCAGGTCAGCGGGCCGGCAGGTCGGCGGGCCGGCAGGTCGGCGGGCCGGCAGGTCAGCGGGCCGGCAGGTCGGCGGGCCGGCGGGTCTGCGGGCCGGCGGGTCTGCGGGCCGGCAGATCGGCAGGTCAGCGGGCCGGCAGGTCGGCGGGTCGGCGGTCGTTCGGGTGGAGGTGTGGCAGGTGAGCGGTGTGGCCGGGCGGGTGCTGGTGGTGGACGACGACGCGGGGATCCGGCGGAGTCTGGAGCGGGGGTTGCGGCTGAGCGGCTTCCGGGTCGCGGTCGCGTCGGACGGCGCGCCGGCGTTGGCCGCGCTGGCCGAGGAGCCGCCGGACGTGCTGGTGCTGGACGTCGGGCTGCCGGGCCTGTCGGGCACCGAGGTGTGCCGGACGCTGCGGGCCCGGGGGGACGACACTCCGGTGCTGATGCTCTCCGCGCTGGACGAACTGGCCGATCGGGTGGCCGGGTTGCAGGCGGGCGCGGACGACTACCTGGTGAAGCCGTTCGCCCTCGAGGAGTTGGTGCTGCGGCTGCACGCGCTGCTGCGCCGCCGGCCGCCGCAGTCCTCGGACCTGATCCGGGTCGGTCCGCTGCGGATCCACCCGGAGACCCGGCAGGTGTTCTGGGCGGAGGAGGAACTCCGGCTGACCAGGCGCGAGTTCGAGCTGCTCGCCCAACTGGCCCGGAACGCCGGGATCGTGCTGTCCCGGGAGGTGCTGCTGGACCGGGTGTGGGGCTACGACTTCGAGGTGCGCAGCGATGCGGTGGACACCTTCGTGTCGTACCTGCGCCGGAAGTTGGAGGCGGGCGGCCGCCCCCGGACGGTGCACACGGTGCGCGGGGTGGGCTTCGTGCTGCGGGCCCCGGAGGAGGGACCGCGCGAGGGGTCGCGGGCCCCGGGCGAGGGCGGGGCGGCCCGGTGAGGCTGTCGACCAGGATCGCGATCGGGGCGGCGGTGCTGGTGCCGCTGCTGGTGGCGGCGGCCGGGCTGCTGCTGCTGCCGCTGGTCGGCGCCGACCTGCACCGCCGCCAGGACGCGCAGTTGAACACCCGGGCGGCGGCCGTGCTGCCGAACGCCCGTGCGCTGCTGGCGGCGGACAGCCGGGGCCGCCCGAAGGCCGAGCAGAACCAGCAGCGCAAGCTGGTGGACGCGGCGCTGGACGCGGGCGTCCGGCTGGCCGCCGCCGACGGGACGGTGCTGCTCTCGGCGGGTTCGCAGCCGGACGACCCGCTGCTGCTCCCGGACGCGCCGGACGGCAAGGTGGTGACGATCCGTCAGGGCGGTTCGTCCTGGCGGGTGTTGACCGCCCGGGTGACCGGTGGCAGTACCAGCGGGACGCTGTGGGTGCTGGCCCCGGCCGGGGAGCCGGCCGAGGAGCTGCGGGCGGTGCGGCGGCGGGTGCTGCTGGTGGCGCTGGTGGCGGCGCCGCTCTCGGGGCTGGTCGCCTTCGGGCTCGCCGAGCGGGCCACCCGGCCGCTGCGCCGACTGGGCCGCCGGGCGGCCGGGTTGGACCCGCGAACCGGGCACGCGGTGTTCGCGCACGCCCGGACGGGCACCGCCGAGGTGGACGAACTCTCCGCCGCGATCGCCCTGTTGCTGTCGCGCTACGACGAGCAGGCGGCCCGGACGGCGCAGGCCCTGGAGACCGCGCGCTCGTTCTCCTCGGCGGCCTCGCACGAGCTGCGCACCCCGCTGATGAGCCTGCGCACCAACCTGGACGTGCTGGCCGCGCACCCGGACCTGGCGGCGGACGAGCGGGCCGAGGTGATCGCCGAGTCGCAGCAGGACCACGCCCGGATGCTGGACCTGCTGAGCGCGCTGTCGGCGCTGGCCCGGGGAGACCTGGTGGAGGTCTCCGAGTTCGGCCCGGTCGACCTCGCCGAACTGGTGGACGCCGCCGTCGCCGAGGCCGCCCGCCGCCGCCCGGACACCGTCTACCGCACCGAACTCCCGGCCGAAGCACGGGTGTTCGGCTGGGACGCGGGCCTGCGCATCCTGCTCGCCAACCTGCTGGGCAACGCCGCCGTGCACGGCCGCACCGCCGACCGCCCGGCCGAGGTGGACGTCCGCCTGCGCGTCGAGGGCGACACCGCCCGGCTGACCGTGGACGACACCGGTCCCGGCGTCCCGCCCGCCGAACGCGCCGCCGTCTTCCACCGCTTCCACCGCCGCCCGGACAGCCCCGGCTCCGGCCTCGGCCTGACCCTGGTCGCCCAGCAGGCCGCCCTGCACCGGGGCACCGCCCGCGCCACCGACCGCCCGGACGGCCCCGGCGGCCGCTTCGAGGTCCTGCTGCCGCTGCTGCTGCCCGCCGACTCCTCGACCGCGCAACTCCCCTCTCCCCGGGACTGGCTGAGCGGCCGAGAGGACCACTGACCCGGCGGACGGGTGGCAGGATGCCCGGATGGAAGCAACGAAGCAGGTCCTCGTGTCGGCCGCCCGGCTGCTGGGCACCGACCTGTCCGAGCCCGTCGACCTCGGCGGCAGCCGCCGCACCAGCGTGCTGCGCTGCCGCACCGGCGACGGGCGGTCGGTCGTGGTCAAGGCGTACACCGGCGGGCCGGACGCGCTGCGCGCCTTCACCGCCGAGGCGGCCGGGCTCACCCTCGGGCTCGCCGGCCCCCGACTGCTCGCGGTCGACCCGGAGTCGCCGCTGCTGGTGCTGGAGGACCTCGGCGCGGCACCCACCCTGGCCGACCTGCTGCTCGGCGAGGATCCGCGGGCCGCCCGGGTGGGCCTGCTGACCTGGGCCCGCGGGCTGGGCCGACTGGCGGCCGGCTCGGTCGGGCGGCAGGAGGAACTCACCTCGCTGTGGCGGAAGTTCGACACCGGGATGCCGACCTGGGCGGAGCAGCCGTGGATCGCGGAGAACGCCGCCCGGTTCCCCGAGGTGCTCGCCGCGGCCGGGGTGCCCGTCCCCGCCGGGCTGCCCACGGAGCTGGCCGCGGTCGGCGTCGCGGGCGGCGAGGCGTACCCGGCGTTCACGCCCGGCGACACCTGCCCGGACAACAACCTGCTCACCGCCGACGGCCTGCGGCTGCTGGACTTCGAGGCGGCGTGCTTCCAGTCGGTCTTCCTCACCGCCGCGTACTGCCGGATGCCGTTCTCGTCCTGCTGGTGCGTCTTCGACCTGCCGCCCGGACTGGCCCGGCGGGTCGAGAACGCGTACCGGGACAAGGTCGTCCCCGTGTACCCGGAGCTCGCCGACGACGCGCGCTGGGAGGCCGGGATGCGGGACGCCGTCGCCGTCTGGACGGTCAACGCCACCGTGCTGCTGCTGCCCCGCTCCGCCGAGGACCGGCCGATGCACCCGACCCGCCGCCCCGTCCCGACCCGGCACCAACTGCTGCGCCACCGCTGGGAGGCGGGCGCCCGCCTGGACGGCCGCCCGGCCCTCGCCGCGGCCTTCGACGGGCTGCTGCGCGAGGTCGCCGCCCGCTGGAAGGCGGACCCGCTGCCCGGCTACCCGGCGCTCCGGAACGCGGCCGTGGACTGACCCCTCCCCCACCCCGCCGTCGCACCGGCCGCCGTTCCACAGGGTTTCCACAAGAAGGCCCCCTACCGTCGGGCCCGGCCGGGGGATCCGGCCGGGATTCGGAGTGGAAGGGGATACCCATGCGCATCAACCGGGCGGCGGCCGCCGTCGGAGTGCTGGCGCTGGCGGGCGCGTTCCTGGCTGCGGGGCCCGCGCAGGCGGCGGGCGGGGCGCCGAAGGGGGACGGGGCGAAGGCGGTCTGCAAGCGGCTGCCGAAGACCCAGGAGCGGGTCGACAAGGCGCTGACGCGGCTGAACGGCGACGCCACCGTCAACGGTTCGGTGGCCCGGCTGCAGCAGCGGGTGGACGACGCCCACAAGGCGGGGCACGCCGAGATCGAGAAGTACCTGAACGACCGGCTGACCTTCCGCCGCAGCCTGCTGCCGACGCTGCAGACCCGCAAGGCGGACCTGACGGCGGTGGCCGACTGGTGCGCGAAGAACGCCCCGGCGGCCGGGAAGTGACCCGTCGGCCCGCCGCCGGACGCGCGGCCCTGGCGGCCCTGGCGCTGGCCTGCGCCGCCCTGCTGACGGCCTGCGGCCCGACCTCCGGCAAGGCCGGCTCCGGGGGCGGCGCCGACGACGCGCAGGTCCAGCAGATGCAGCAGAAGGTGGACGC
>NZ_JBHUWH010000251.1:0-11217 GCF_042670125.1 Kitasatospora sp. NPDC057198
CGCGACGACCGCGGCGTGGCTGGCGGGCCCGCCGCGCGCGGTGACGATCCCGGTCGCGGCGGCGAGGCCGCGCAGGTCGCCCGGCGAGGTCTCCGGGCGCACCAGGACGACCGGGCCGGTCCGGGCCGCGCGCACCGCGCCGTCCGCCGTGGTCGCGATCCGGCCGGTGGCGACGCCGGGGCAGGCGCCGGTGCCCCGGGCGAGGACGTCGGCCTCCCCGCCGGGGGCGATCCGCGGGGTGCGGACGTGCCGGAGGTGGAGCGGCGGGACCCGGAGCAGTGCTTCGTCCCGTCCGATGAGCCGCTGGTCGACGAGTTCGACGGCGACGCGGACGGCGGCGGCCCCCGCGAACCGGCCGGGCCTGGCCTGGAGGAACCACAACTCGCCGGACTGGTAGGTGAATTCGACGTAGCAGGCGTCGCGGTAGTGCTCCTCGAGCCGGCGCAGCGCGTCGAGCAGCCCGGCCCACACCCCCGGCTCCCGGTCGGCGAGTTCGCGCAGGGGGCGGGTCGCCGTCCGCCCGGAGACGACCTCCTCCCCCTGGCGTCCGAACAGGACGTCGCCGTACGGGGTGTTCTCGCCGGTGGTGGGGTCGCGGCTGAACGCGACCCCGCTGCCGCTGCTGCCGTCGCGGTTGCCGAAGACCATCCGCTGGACGATCACGGCCGTGCCCAGGTCGTGCGGGATGCCGTTCAACTCGCGGTAGGTGTGTGCGCGGGGCGCGTCCCAGGACGAGAAGACGGCCTCGACGGCCTGTCGCAGCTGCTGGGCGGCGTCGTCCGGGACGGGGCCCGCACCCCTCGCAGCCGTCACGGCGGTGAAGCCGGCCAGGAAGCTCCGCCGGGCGTCCCGCGCGAACGCCCGGTCGCCGGTCTCGGCGGCCAGGGCCTCGGTGGCCCGGGTCGTGAGGCCGAGATTGAGGACCGTGCCCATCATCCCGGGCATGGAGACGCCGGCCCCGGAGCGGACGGACACCACCAGCGGCTCGCGCGGGCCCCCGAAGGTCCGCCCGGTGGAGCGTTCGAGATCGGCCACGGCCGTCGCGAGCTCGGCGAGGAGCCCGTCGGGCAGGCGCCCGTCCCGCCGGAAGGCGCGGCAGCCCTCGGTGGTGATGACGAACCCGGCCGGCACCGGCAGGCCGAGGCGGTGCAGGAGGACCAGGCCGTACGCCTTGCCGCCGAGCGTCTCGGCCGTGCCCCCGGTCCGGGCGGAGAGCGCCCGGGTCCACCCGGTCACCAGCGCTCCAACCCGAGGGTCGCCAGCAGGTCCTCGTGCAGCTCGGCCCAGACGACGTGGTACGAGGCGGTGTGGTCGGCCACGTACGCCGGTTCGCCGGAGGCGGCCCGGGTGAGGGCCTCGGCGAGGCGGACGCGGTAGCGGCCGAACCGGGGCAGCGCGGCGGACAGTTCGGCGCCGACCGCAGCGGCCCGCCCGTCCAGGTCGGCGAACCGGGAGAGCACCCGGGCGTCGTAGCCGGGGTCGGCGTGGTCGTTGACGCCCGTGACGCCGTCGACGGAGCGCAGCTGCCAGGCCGTGCAGAGCTCGAGCAGTTCGGGGTTGAGGACCATGAACCGCTCGTACGCCGCCGTCACCCGCCCGCGGGCCCGCGCCGACTCCAGCTCGCCGGCGATCCGCCCGGCGTCCGCCGCGCGCCCCGCGTCCGTGAGGCACCACACCGGCGGCTCGCCGGGCAGGCGGACGACCAGGCCGTCCACCCCGAGGTCGATCAGCTCGGACTCGGCGTCGGCCGCGTCGAGCCCGGTGATCGCCCGGAGCCGGGCGACGCCGACGGCGCCGGCGCAGCGCAGGGCGTGCAGGACCAGCAGGGCGGCGTCCGGGGCGGGGGCGTCCGGAGCGGGGGCGTCGGACCGGGTCATCGGGTGCTCCTCCCGGGCGGGGGCGTCGGCGGGCAGATCAGATACTCATGACATCCGGATACCGTCATCATCCGAATGCCGTGGGTATCATGACACACCAGGAGCCGAAGGGGACACCATGGCGAGACTGACCCGCACCCAGCAGCAGGAGCGGACGCGCGCGGCGGTGCTGGTCGCGGCCCGGCAGGAGTTCGCCGAGTCCGGCTACGCCGAGGCCAAGATCGACCGGATCGCCGAGCGGGCCGAACTGACCAGGGGCGCGGTCTACTCCAACTTCACCGGCAAGCGCGCCCTCTACCTCGCGGTGCTGGTCGACGCCGCCGAACGGGCCCGGGACGCCGCCGAACCCCCGGCCCGGCCGCCCGCCTCCGCCGGCCAGGCACTCGGCGCCTTCGCCCGGGTCTGGCTCGAACGGCTCCCCTTCCTCGGCGACACCCCGGGGGGCGGCCACCTGCAACTGCGCTCGCTGTCCGGCGTGCTGGGCACCGAGCCGGCCCGGACCGCGCTCGCGGAACTCGTCCGGTTCGAGGCCCTGCTGCTCGCCCTGGCCCTCCGACCGCCCGCCACCGGGGGCGTACCCGCCGGGGCCGTACCCGCCGGGGGCGTGCGGCGCGCCGGGCTGGTGCTGACCCTGCTGCACGGTGCGGCCGCCGCCGCGGAGAACGCACCCGGCGTCGGCGACCCCTTCGACCTGGCGCGCGCCGCCGAACACCTCGCCGACACCCCCCTCGGCGACGACCCGCAGCCGCCGCACCTGCCCTACGTCGCCCCGGCACGCCCGACCGGGGCCCCGTGGACACCGCCGGACGGCCTGCACGACGAGATCACCGGCCGCCCGGTCGACCTCGGCCGCGACGGAGTACTCGTCGTCCTGGGCGCGGGGCGCCTGTCCGCGGCCGAGGACGCGCTGCGCTCGACGCGCCCGGACGACGAGGTGAGCGTCGTCGTCGTGACGGGCGACCCCACCGAGACCGGCCGCCTGGCCCGGCTCCGGATCGTGGACCTCGCCGGCTGCCTGCGCCGGGTCTTCCCACCCGACCGGCTCCCCCGGGTCCGCGTCGTCCTCGACGACACCGGCGCCGTCCCCGCCGCCCTCCAGCACCTCTCCACCACCGACCCCACCCCCGACCCCGACCTCACCGAGACCGCGGTCCGCCTCCGCGGCGGCCTGATCACCGCCCACGCAACCGGCCGCGGCGCCGGCCACGCCGCAGCCCGCGCCCACGCCCACGCCCACGACCGCAGCACGTCCCCCTGAGCCCCGACCCCGGCTTGTCCCCGTCACGCAGAGCGCAGCGGCATGAACAGGTACCAGTAACCGGGGTCGTACTCCGCGCGTCCGTCCGCCCCCACACCTCCGCCCCCTGCCCCCTGCCCCCGACCGCAGCCCGCACCCGGGCCCCGGCTTGTCCCCGTCAGGCGGAGCGCAGCGGCATGAACAGGTACCAGTAACCGGGGTCGTACTCCGCGCGGCCGTCCGCCCCCACACCTCCGCCCCCTGCCCCCTGCCCCCGACCGCAGCCCGCACCCGGGCCCCGGCTTGTCCCCGTCAGGCGGAGCGCAGCGGCATGAACAGGTACCGGTAACCGGCATCGCGCTCCGCGCGGTCGTCCGTCCGCCCGGTGAGGACGGCCGGCTTGGTGGGGGTGGTGTAGCCCAGTTCGACCAGGGGGGTGGTGATGGCGCTGACGCCCTCGACGAGGTAGGCGGCGCTGGTGGGGATGCGGATGGGCTCGCCGTGGAAGGCGCCGGGCAGGGTTTCGCGGCCGCGGGCGTCGCCGCCCTCGCCCGCGTCGAGGGTGATCCGGCCGGCCGACAGGGTGATGCGCAGCGGGGAGCGGTGGTCGGCGACGAGGGCGATCCGCTTGGCGGCCTCCAGGAGGGGGAGCCGTTCGACGGTGGCGGTTCCGGTGTAGGCGGCGGGGAAGAGCGCCTGGTAGTTCGGGTAGGCGGAGTCGAGCAGCCGGGCCGTCGCCCGGCGGGCCCCGGCGCGCAAGCCAATCAGTCCTCCGCTACGCGGGGGCCCGGCGGGCAGGGCGATCTCGACGCGGTCGCCCCGGGGCGCCCTGGCCAGGGCCCGGGTGATGTCGTGCAGGCTCCTGGCGGGCACCAGGGCGAGGGCTTCGGACGCCCGGGGGTCGGCCGGCTGCCAGGGCAGGTCGCGGACGGCGAGGCGGTACCGGTCGGTCGCGACCAGTCGCAGCCGTTCGGCGTCGGTCTCGAAGCGGACGGCGGTGAGCACCGGGAGGCTGTCGTCCCGGGCGGCGGCGACGGCGACCTGTGCCACGGCCTCGGCGAGGGCTGCGGTGTCGGCCGTGCCCAGCACCGGGGGCGGGTCCGGCAGCCGCGGGTAGTCCTCGCGCGGGAGGTGGGGCAGCGCGAACCGGGAGTCGCCGCAGGTGAGGACGGTGTCCGCGGCTTCGGCGGCGAGTTCGACCGGCCGGTCGGGAAGTGTCCGGCCGAGGTCGGCGAGGAGCCGGCCGGGGACGAGCACGGTGCCGGGCTCGAGGACCTCGGCCTCCGCTTCGAAGGCGGTCGAGACTTCGTGGTCGAAGGCGGCGGCGGTCAGCGTCCGGCCGGACGCCGTCAGCACGATGCCGGCCAGGGCGGGCAGCGTGGGGCGGTGCGGGAGGGCGCGGGCGGCCCACGCGACGGTGTCGGAGAAGGCGGCGCGGTCGAGGCGGAGCTTCACGGGGCGGTCTGCTTCCTGCGGCGGGTCGGAGGACGGGTCGGACGCTGCCGAGGACTGTGCGGGCTCGACCGGGTCGAGGGTCAAGGGCCCGGGGCAGGGTCCGGGGGCCGAGGGCCGGGGCCAGGGGTCGGGGCCCGGGGCCGGCGGAGGTGCGGTTGCCGGAAGCGGGCGCGACACGGACGGGCGGTTCGAGTCGTGTATCAAGGCGTCCGAATTCCAGCCCCGAGGAGCCCCTTTGTCCGACCGGATCACTTTCGAGGAGTTCGCCGCCGGCCGGGCCGGGCAGCTGTTCAAGACCGCCTACCTGATGTGCGGGGACTGGTACCAGGCGCAGGACCTGGTCCAGATCGCGCTGTCGAATATGTACCCGGTGTGGGGGCGGCTGACCCGGGGCGGCCGGGTGGCCGGCCTCGACGCCTACGCGCGCAAGGCGCTGCTGAACTGCTACCTCTCCCACCGCAGGCTCCGGCGTTCCGGCGAACTCCCGGTCGGCAAGATCCCCGACCGCGCCGTGCACGGACCGGGCGAGGCGGACGGGGTGACGCTGCGCCTGGCGGTCCTGGACGCGCTGAACCGGCTCGCGCCCCGCAACCGCGCGGCGGTGGTGCTGCGCTACCTCGAGGGCTACAGCCTGGAGGAGGTCGCCGACGCCCTGGGCACCACGGTGAACGCGGTGAAGAGCCTCAACTCCCGCTCCCTGGCCACGCTCCGGGAGCTGCTCGGGCCCGAACGCTTCGCCCTGCTGCAGAACTGATCGCAGAACTGACTGCAGAACTGACCGCAGAACTGACCCTCCCCAGGCCCCGGAAAGGCAGAAACCCGTGGATTTCGACCAGACCCTCGCCGACGTCCTGGTGACGAGCGTCGAGGACCTCGATCCTCCCGTCGCCGCGATCGTCGCGGAGAGCGCCCGGCTCGGCCGCGAACGCCGGCGCGCGCAGCGGCTGCGCGCCCTGCGGGCCGGCGGCGCGACGCTGGCCGCCGTGTCCGTGCTCGGCGCCGCCGTCGTGACCTCGCACCTGCGCGACGGACGCGCCCCGGCCGGGTCCGCGCCCGCCGCCCCGGCCTCCGCCGTCGCCCCGGCTTCCACCGCCGCCGCGCCCGTCACCCCGCCCGTCACCCCGCCCGTCACCGCGCCCGTCACCTCGCCCGTGACCTCGCCCGTGACCTCGCCGTCCCCGTCCGGGCTGCGCGCGGACGCCCAGTTGACCCCGGACGCCATGGTCAAGCTGCTGTCCGACCGGCTCCCGGCGGGCGGGACCTTCGTCAAGTACCAGCAGCCGTACGGGGACTACTCCCCCGTCGAGAAGGTGGGCGCGTTCCTCCGCTACGACGACGGCCGCGGCACGGCCACCTTCCAGCTCACCCTGCGCAAGGATTCCCACCCCTTCCCCAGCGGCGGCCGCGCCCCCGACGCCCGGGACACCCCCCTCGTGTGCGGCAGCGGCCCCCAGCGCCCGAGCGGGCCCCCGCCGGGGCCCCTGAGCTGCCAGAACCGCTTCCTCCCGGACGGCAGTTGGGAGATGGCCAGCGCCACCGACGCCATCGTGCCCGGCCTGTACAGCTACCAGGTCGCCATCTGGCGCCCCAACGGCGACGTCCTCGTGTTCATCGAGTACGCCGGAACCGTCGGCGCCTACGGGCACCGGGAGGCCGTCACCCGCGCCGAGCCCCCCGTCCCCCTCCCCCAGTGGCAGGGCATCGCGGAGAGCCCGGAGTGGCAGTTCAACGTCCCCAGCACCCTGGTCGAGGAGGGGGCCCGGTTGGCCGCGGACATCCCCCGCGCGCCCTTCCCCGAGAGCTGAGCGGCCCCGCCGGAACGCCCCGCGCTGCCGCGGGCCGGGCGCAGGGTGCCAGCCGCGGGCCGGGTGCTGGGTATCGGGCGCGGGCGCGGGCCTCGAACGCGGGGCTCAGCGCCCGACCCGGCCGGCCTCGATCCGGCGGCCCTCGGTGGTGGTGACCACCACCGGCACCCCGTCGGGGACCTCGCCGCGCAGCGCGGCCAACAGGTCCTGGACGGGCGGCAGTTCGGCGGGGGTGCGGACGGCCACGTGCAGGGTGCGGGACTGCGCCCGGACGTCGAGCACCTGCGCGCCGGGGACGCCGGACAGCCAGGCGGTCGCGGCGGCCGCGGTGCGGTTCGTCCACAGGTGCACCAGCACGGTGCCGGCCGTGCTGCCCGCGAGCAGCACGCCGACCGCCGCGAACAGCACGCCCAGGGTGGCGTAGGCGCGGCGCGGCCCCCGGTCGGCCGTGCCCATGCCGATGGCGGCGAACACCACCATGCCGGCGAAGAACAGCGCCAGCAGGTTGGAGACGAACAGCACCAGCGCCCCCAGCGCCAGCCACCACGCGCCCTGTCCGGCGCAGACGCCGACCACCACCAGCGGCGGCACCAGCGAGATGGCGATCGCCACGCCCGGCAGCACCGCCGCCACGTCCCGGCGGGCCAGCGCGACCGCGCCCGCGAACCCGGTGGCCAGGGCGGCCGCGAGGTCGAGCAGGCCGGGCGAGGTCCGTCCGGCGATCTGGCTGTCCGCCAGCAGGTCGTAGTCGGACGGGACGACCAGCGAGGCCAGCGCCCCGATGGCCACCACCAGCGCGACGCCGCCGAGCACGAACCAGCCGGCGCCGCCGATGCTGCGCCGCACCGCGCCCAGCGCGATCCCCATGATCGGGGTGGACAGCGGGGCGATGATCATCGCCCCGATCACGGTGGCGGTGGAGTCCGTCAGCACCCCGCACGCGGCGATCACCGCGGAGAGCACCAGCATCGTCCAGAACGCCGACCGCTTGGCCCGCACCTCGCCGACCGACAGGTCGAGGTCCTCCCGCAGTTCCTCCACCGACCGCCGCTGCCGCTCCGGCAGCACCCACTCCCGCACCGAACCGATCATCCGGCCAGTCTCCGGCGCGCCCCGCCCGGTACCCCGGTCCGCCGCGCCCGGCTCACCCGGCCGGGCGGGCCTCCCGGACGCCGCGCCGGGCGGCGGACACCGCGAACACCACCGCGAGCATCCCCGCGGACAGCGCCGCGACCAGCAGCGGGTGCGGGCCGGCCGGGCGGCCGCCGACCCGGACGGCGCCCATGAAGTCCAGCGCCGCCACGTTGTTGACCAGGGCGTACCAGAGCGGCGGGTAGAGCGCCTGGAAGGCCCGGTGGGTACGGCTCACCACGCCCAGCAGCACGGCCAGCGAGGGAACGAACAGGACTCCCCCGGCCCAGTGCGCGGCGCCGGCGCCGTCCCCCGCCACCAGCATCCGCACCAGCGGGGCGGCGCCCAGCAGCGCCGTGAGCACCGCGCCGGACGCCCACTCCGCGAACAGCCGGCGCCGGGCCGCCGGGTAGGCGGCGAGCAGCACCTCCAGCCCGTTCTCGGCCCGCTGGCTGCCCAGCCGCGACCAGAGCGGCAGCGGCCACAGCCACAGCACCGGCAGCAGCAGGCCGGTCAGCACGCCCATCGGCACCGCGAAGCCGGCGGCGGTGAGTGCCGCCGCGACCAGCCACCACCGGCGGGAGACCCCCCGCGCCAGGATCCGCACCTCCCCGGCCAGCAGCCGGCCGAACGCCCCCGCCCGCCGCGGCTCGGTCCGCGGCAACCCGGCCCGGACCGGCTCACCCGGCGGGGCGGTCCGCGGGGCAGTCAACAGGACAGCCGGCAGGGCAGTCGGCGGGACAGCCGGCGGGGCAGTCGGCGAAGGCTCCGGGGCGGCGGGGCCGGCGGAGCGCGCCGGGTCGAAGCGGTCGAACCAGAGCGCGGGCACGAGGGCCACCGCGACCGCGAGCAGGAGCAGCAGCAGCCGGTCGAGGACGAAGCCCCCGGAGGGCTCGAAGCCGTTCCAGACGAAGGTGTCGAGCGGCTTGCCGACCTGGGTCAGGCCGAGGCTGAACCCGCCCCCGTCCCCACCCCCGACCCCGCTCCCGCTCCCGCCCCCGCCGGCCGCCGGGTGCTGCGCGGCCAGGGCCTCGGCCATCGACCGCGCGGCCTGGTGCACGCCGAGGCCGCCGAGCGGCGCGGAGCCGGACTGGCCGCCGAGCCCGATCACCAGCGCCACCGCGAACCAGACGGTGGCGCCGAACCCCCCGCGCAGCAGCGGCACCGTCTCGAACAGGACCGCGGCGGCGGCGGTGAGCGCCATCAGCGGCAGCGCGAGCAGCAGGAACGGCTCGACCAGGGCGACCGGGTCGACCGCGCGGTCCTCGCCGCGGGCCAGTTGCATCACCAGGGCGGTGCCGGCGAGGACGCCGAGCATGGAGGCCAGCACCAGCAGGTTGCTCAGGAACTTGGCGAACAGGTAGCCGCCGGTACGCAGCGGGGTGGCGGCCAGCACCTGGCCGACCCGGGTGGCCGCGTCCCGGGAGATGCCGCCGCGCACGACGTGGAAGCCGGCGAAGGTGAGCCAGAGCGCACCGGCGAGCGCGGTGGCCACGCCGACGAAGGCGCTGTTGTAGACCCCCCGGTGGCCGCCGACGTCCATGATCACCCAGGTGCTGTCCGCGCTCGGCACGGCGAGGCGGCCGAGGCCGACCGCGGCGAGCAGGGTCACCGCGTAGGCCGGGCGGCGGACCCGGTCGCGGAAGTCGCCGGCCGCGAGGCCGGCCAGGGCGCGCACGCTCACCCCCGCACCGCCCGTCCGCCCGCGGCCGGTGCGGCGCTCCGGTGGACGACGGCGAGGTAGGCGTCCTCCAGGTCGGGCGGGACCGGGACGGCGTCCCGGGTCGGCGGGGCGGCGGCCAGCACCCGCAGGCGCACGCCGCTCGCGGTGCGCACCATCCGGCTGACCGCGTACCGCTCCTGGACGGCCGCGACGCCGGCCGGGGCGACCACCGCCTCCCAGACCTGCCCGTCGGCCTCCCGGAGCAGTTCGTCCGGGGCGCCGCGGCGCAGCAGCCGGCCGCGGACGATCACGGCGATGTCGGCGGCGACCGACTCGACGTCGGAGACGATGTGGGTGGAGAGCAGCACGGCCCGGTCCGCGGCGAGCTCGCTGAGCAGGTTGCGGAAGCGCACCCGCTCCTCCGGGTCGAGGCCGGCCGTCGGCTCGTCCACGACGACGACCTCGGGGTCGGCGAGCAGCGCCTGCGCGATGCCGACGCGGCGCAGCATGCCGCCGGAGTACGTGCCCAGCGGGCGCCGGACCGCCTCGGTGAGGTTGACCAGCTGGAGCAGCTCCTCGATCCGGGCCCGCGCCGACCGGGCCGACAGGCCCTTGGCGGCGGCCAGGTAGGCCAGGAACTCCCGCGAGGTCAGGTGCGGGTGGACGCCGAAGTCCTGCGGCAGGTAGCCGAGTCGGCGGCGCAGCGGGTCGGGGTCGGCGACCGCGTCGGCCCCCCGGTAGCGGACCCGGCCGCCGGTCGGCCGGGTGACCGTGGACACGATCCGCATCAGCGACGACTTGCCGGCGCCGTTCGGCCCCAACAGGCCCAGCACCCCCGGGCCCAGCCGCATCGTCACGCCGTCGACGGCACGCCTGCCGCCCCGGTACACCTTGGTGACGTCGATCAGTTCGAGCATGGCCTCCCTCTCTCCCGTCGACCCCCGCGGGCCCGACCCTCGAGGCCCGTCCCCCCGCCGGACCGGCGGCCGGCCGGGACGGACCCGGTGAAGAGCCTCGCCGGTCCGCGGCGCGCCGCCATCTGCCGTTCGGCAGATATCCGGGCACCCGGTCAGGCGGACGCGGACCGCAGGGGCAGCACGGCGCGGACCCGCCAGCCGGCGCGCTGCGGGCCGGCGGTGAGGGTGCCGCCGAGGGCGCCGGTCTGTTCGGTCAGCGCGGCCAGGCCGGTGCCGCCGGTCCCGGCGCGGCGGGCCGGGAGGCCGGAGGCGGTGCGCCGGCCGCTGTTGGTGCGCCGGCCGCTGTCGGTGACGGTGATCCGCAGGGCGGGGCCCGGGACCCGGACCACCTCGACGTCCACCCGTTCGGCCTGCGGGGCGTGGCGTCGGACGTTGGTCAGGGCTTCCAGGACGATCCGGTGGGCGGCGTCCTCGACCTCGGGCGGGACGGTGCCGACCGGGCCCGGCTCCAGCACCAGGGCGCCGTCGGCGGGGCCGGCGGCGAGGAAGCGGTCGACCAGGCCCGGGAGGTCGGCGAGGCCGTGCGTCCGGGCGGGCGGCGGTTCGGCGGTCGCGGTCGCGGGCGCCGCGGGGTCGCGCAGGGTCCGCAGGGTGTGGTCCATGGAGTCCAGCGCCCGGGTCCCGGCCGCCTCCAGCCGGGCCAGCAGTTCCCCGGTCCGCTCCTCGTCGTAGCCGCAGACCCGGGCGGCCTGCACCTCCAGCAGGATCCCGGTCACCTCGTGCGCGACGTGGTCGTGCAGGTCGCGGGCGACCTCGAGGCGCTGGTCGTGCCGGGCCCGGCGCACCGCCAGGTTGCGGTGGCCGTCCTGGGCGTGCAGGTAGCGGCCGGTGCCGACGGCGCAGGCCGCCGGGAGGGCGGCCAGGACGACCGCGGCCACCGACGGGTCGAGGACGGCCTGCGGCAGCCGCAGGGTGAAGCGCAGCGGGAGGGCCAGCACCGCGAGCACCAGCGCCGCGCCGGCCGGCGCGGGCCGCCGGATCCCGGCCCCGCGGACCACCCGTCCGGTCAGCACCAGCAGGGCCGCGCACTCGAACGGCAGCCAGAGCAGCACCAGCCCCCGCGGCCCCGGGT
>NZ_JBHUWH010000252.1:0-11202 GCF_042670125.1 Kitasatospora sp. NPDC057198
GAGGTCGAGGTCGCCGCCGAGCAGGTCGAGGACGGCGTCGAGGCCGCCGGCGCCGGCGGCGGAGACCAGCAGGCGGTGCCGGTCGACCAGGGCGGCGAGGTCGGCGGCGCGGTCGGCGGAGACCTGGCGTCCGACGTACTCGGTGACGGCGCCGAAGGCGACGTCGTCGGGGACGGCGAGCAGCGGCAGCCGGTGGCGGCGGCAGGCTTCGGCGAGGTCGGCGGGGACGGGGCCGACCTCGACCTCGCCGGCGCCGAGGGCGGCGGCGCCCGCGGTGGCGAGGGTGCGCACGAAGCGTTCGGAGTCGGCGGGGGCGGTGCGCCAGAGCATGCCGGTGAGGACGAGTTCGCCGCCGTGCAGGTAGCGGCCCGGGTCCTGGAGGTCGGTGGTCATCACTCCGGTGACCTGCCGGTCGAGTTCGTCCTCCCCGGCGAGCAGGCGCAGTCGGGGGGCGCCGGGGGCGAGCAGGTCGCGGACGCGCATGGGCAGCCCTTCTTGGTCTGTGAGGGTGGGACCGCGGGGTGGAACGGCCCAGTCTGCCCGAGCTGAGCTGGAGGATCGTCCACCTTAGAGGAACGTACAGGACGGTGGTGCGGGGCACCGCCGGTCCTCATGCCATCGGTGACTGCCAGTGGCCCCCGTCACAGCGGTTCACTTGCCAACACGCCGCCGGGCTGCACCGCGGTGACCGATCGGGCCGAGGGCCCCGGGCACCGGCAAGGGCGCAGTGCCCGCGTCCGTCGGCGACGACTTGAGGAGTTACCCGCATGGAGTTCCTTCGGCCCGCGAGCTGGGACGAGGCACTCGCGGCGAAGGCCGAGCACCCCACCGCGCTGCCCATCTCCGGCGGCACGGACGTCATGGTCGAGATGAACTTCGACGTGCACCGGCCATCCGCGATCCTCGACCTGAACCGCATCACCGAGCTGACCGAGTGGAGCAGCGACGGCGCGGCCGTCCGGCTGGGCGCGGCGGTGCCGTACGCCCGGATCATCGAGGAGCTGTCGGGGCCGCTGCCGGGCCTGGCGCTGGCCGCGCACACGGTCGGCTCGCCGCAGATCCGCAACCGCGGCAGTGTCGGCGGCAACCTGGGCGCGGCCTCGCCGGCCGGCGACTCGCACCCGGCGCTGCTGGCCGCGGGCCGGGACGTGTTCGTGGAGGCGCAGTCGGTGCGCGGGTCGCGGCTGATCCCGATCGACGAGTTCTACGTCGGGGTGAAGCGCAACAGCCTGGAGCCGGACGAGTTGATCCGCGCGGTGCGGATCCCGGTCGCGGACGGCCCGCAGCAGTTCTCGAAGATCGGCACCCGCAACGCGATGGTGATCGCGGTCTGCGCGTTCGGCTTCGCGCTGCACCCGAAGGACGGCACGGTCGGCACCGGCATCGGTTCGGCCGCGCCGACGCCGCGCCGGGCCGTGGAGGCCGAGGAGTACCTGGGCGGGGTGCTGGCCGAGCGCGGCCTGTGGGAGTCCGGCGAGCTGCTGGGCCCGGAGGTGGTGCGGCGCTTCGGCGAGCTGGTGAAGGGCGCGGCCTCGCCGATCGACGACGTCCGGGGCACCGCCGACTACCGGCGGCACGCGCTGGCCGTGATGGCCCGGCGCACCCTGACGTGGTGTTGGAACGACTATCGCAAGCAGATCAGGAGCGCGGCATGAGGGTCACGTTCAGCGCGAACGGCAAGCCGGTGGAGGCCGACGACGTGTGGGAGGGCGAGTCCCTGCTGTACGTCCTGCGCGAGCGGGTCGGCCTGCCCGGGTCGAAGAACGCCTGCGAGCAGGGCGAGTGCGGCTCGTGCACGGTCTACCTGGACGGGGTGCCGGTGTGCTCCTGCCTGGTGGCGGCGGGCCAGGTGCAGGGCCGCGAGGTGCGCACCGTGGAGGGCCTGGCCGGCCCGGACGGCGAACTGGGCCTGGTCCAGCAGGCGTTCGTGGACGCGGGCGCCGTGCAGTGCGGCTTCTGCACCCCCGGCCTGCTGGTGCAGACCGACGCCCTGCTGGCCGCGGACCCGCAGCCCTCGGACACCGACATCCGGGAGGCGCTGTCGGGCAACCTGTGCCGCTGCACCGGCTACGAGAAGATCATGGACGCGGTGCGGCTGGCCTCGGCCCGGACGTGCGCCCGGGGGGTGGAGAAGTGACCGGTCGGACGATCCAGGGCCAGAAGAACCTGCAGAAGATCAACCAGGCGTCCAAGGACGGCATCGGCGGCTCCCCGCTGCGCCCGGACGGCAACCTGAAGGTGCGCGGCGAGTTCGCCTACTCCTCCGACATGTGGCACGAGGACATGCTGTGGGGCACCGCGCTGCGCTCCCCGCACCCGCGCGCCAACATCCTGAGCGTCGACGTCTCGGAGGCGCTGAAGGTGCCCGGGGTGTACGCGGTGCTCACCCACGAGGACATCCCGGGCGAGAAGTACTACGGCCTGGAGATCGCCGACCAGCCGGCCCTGGCGATCGACAAGGTCCGCTACCACGGCGAGGCGATCGCCCTGGTGGCCGCCGACCACCCGGAGACGGCCCGCCGCGCGGTGAAGAAGATCAGGGTCGAGTACGAGGTGCTCACCCCGATCACCACCGAGGAGCAGTGCCTCGACCCGGAGACCCACGGCTACGTGCACGAGCCGCACGAGTACAAGTCGCACGCGTACGGGAACGTCTGCCACGAGCAGAAGCTGGTCTCCGGCCTGGGCGTGAGCGACGAGGTGCGGGCGCTGGCGGACGTGATCGTGACCGGCGAGTACGAGGTCGGCATGCAGGACCAGGCGTTCCTGGGCCCGGAGTCCGGCCTGGCGGTGCCCGCCGAGGACGGCGGCGTCGACCTGTACATCGCCACCCAGTGGCTGCACGTGGACCGCCAGCAGATGGCGCCCGTCCTGGACCTGCCGCTGGAGAAGGTCCGGCTCACGCTGGCCGGGGTGGGCGGCGCGTTCGGCGGCCGCGAGGACCTGTCGATGCAGATCCACGCCTGCCTGCTGGCGCTGCACACCGGCAAGCCCGTCAAGATCGTCTACGCCCGGGACGAGTCCTTCTTCGGGCACGTGCACCGCCACCCGGCGAGGATGCGCTACGAGCACGGCGCCACCCGGGACGGCAGGCTGGTCTTCGCCGACTGCCGGATCGTGCTGGACGGCGGCGCCTACGCCTCCGCCTCCCCCGCGGTGGTCGGCAACGCGGCCTCGCTGGGCCACGGCCCGTACGTCATCCCGAACGTGCGGATGCACGCGATCGCGCTGTACTCCAACAACCCGTCCTGCGGGGCGATGCGCGGCTTCGGCGCGGTGCAGGCCGCGTTCGGCTACGAGTCGCAGATGGACAGGCTGGCCGAGGCGCTCGGGATGGACCCGGTCGAGCTGCGGCAGCTGAACGCCGTCACCCAGGGCGACCGGATGCCGACCGGGCAGGAGATCGACGCGCCCGCGCCGGTCGCCGAACTGCTCCAGCGGGTCAAGGACATGCCGCTGCCGCCGCCGCTCGACCTGGAGCACCTGGACGTGCGGACCCTGCCGGGCGCGCTGTCCAACACCTCGCACGGCGAGGGCATCGTGCGCGGCGTCGGCTACTCGGTGGGCATCAAGAACGTCGGCTTCTCCGAGGGCTTCGACGACTACTCCACCGCCCGGGTGCGGCTGGAGGTGATCGGCGGCGAGCCGGTCGCCATGGTGCACACCGCGATGGCCGAGGTCGGCCAGGGCGGCGTCACCGTGCACGCCCAGATCGCCCGCACCGAGCTGGGCGTCGAGCAGGTCACCATCCATCCGGCCAACACCGAGGTCGGCTCGGCCGGCTCGACCTCCGCCTCCCGGCAGACGTACATGACCGGCGGCGCGGTGAAGCTGGCCGCCGAGGCGGTCCGGCACGAGCTGCTGGAGCGCGGGCGGCACCGCTACGGCTGGACGCAGGACGACCTGGCGCTGGTCGGCGGCAAGGTGGTCTCGGCCTCCGCCGGGGTGCTGATCCCGATCGTCGACCTGCTCGGCGAGGACGCCGTCGAGCAGACCCGCGAGCACCACCACCGCCCCACCGTCCCGTTCGACAAGGAGACCGGGCAGGGCTTCGGCCACGTCCAGTACACCTTCTGCGCCAACCGCGCCGTGGTCGACGTGGACGTGGAGCTGGGCCTAGTCAAGGTGGTCGAGCTGACGGCCGTGCAGGACGTCGGCAAGGCGCTCAACCCGCTCTCGGTGGTCGGCCAGATCCAGGGCGGCTGCACCCAGGCGCTGGGGCTCGCGGTGATGGAGGAGATCGTGGTGAAGGACGGCAAGGTGCGCAACGCCTCCTTCACCGACTACCTGATCCCCACCATCCTGGACACCCCGCCGATCCCGGTGCAGATCCTGGAGCTCCCCGACCCGAACGCCCCGTACGGGCTGCGCGGCGTCGGCGAGGCCCCCACCGTCTCCGCCACCCCGTCGATCGTCGCGGCCATCCGCCAGGCCACCGGCAGGGCGCTGAACCGCATCCCGGTGCGGCCGGAGCACCTGACCGACACGCTCTGACGGTCCGTCGAACGTCCCCGGGGGCGGCACCCGTCTTCCCTGCCGACCCCCGGGGCCGCTGCCGGAGTCTCGCCGGGCCCCGCAGCACCCCACCCGTGAGTCGAACCAGTCCCCCTGCGTACCCCACCTGACGGGCACCCAGGTCGGCTCGCCCACCCCAACCCCCTATGAACCTTGGGAGTGGACATGTCCCGGACCTCCACGGAGCCCGGCCCCACCGAAGAAACGGCCCCCGCCGCGCCCGACACACCCGCCAGAGGCGCCCTCGACGCCTACTTCAAGATCTCGGCGCGCGGCTCCACCCTGGGCAACGAGATCCGCGGCGGTCTCACCACCTTCATGGCGATGGCCTACATCGTCCTGCTCAACCCGATCATCCTGAGCGGCGCGGACGTCACCGGCGCCAAGCTGGACCACGCCCAGCTGACCACCGCCACCGCGCTGGCCGCCGCCGTCACCACGATCCTGATGGGCGTGGTCGGCAACGTGCCGCTGGCGGTCGCGGCCGGCCTGTCCGTCTCCGGCGCGATATCCGCGCTGGTGGTGCCGCACACCACCTGGGCGCAGGCGATGGGCCTGTGCGTGATCTACGGCCTGCTGATCGTGCTGCTGGTGGTCTCCGGCCTGCGCGAGAAGATCATGAACGGGATCCCGCTGCCGCTCAAGCACGCGATCACCATCGGCATCGGCCTGTTCGTGGCGATCATCGGCTTCTACAAGGCCGGGTTCGTGCACACCGGCGGCCCCACCCCGCTCTCGCTCGGCCCGTTCGGCGAGCTCCAGGGCTGGCCGGTGCTGATCTTCGCGCTCACCCTGCTGACCATCTTCGTGCTGCTGGCCCGCAACGTCCGGGGCGCGATCCTGATCGGCATCGCGGCGGGCACCGTGGTCGCGCTGGTGGTCAACGCGGCGGCCGGGCTGACCGGGAAGGACTGGGGCGGCTCGGCACCGACCTGGCCCGGCTCGCCGGTCTCCGCACCCGACTTCGGGCTGTTCGGGCACGTCGACCTGTTCGGCGCGTTCGGCTCGCACGGGCTGGGCGCGATCAGCGCCTCGGTGGCCGTGTTCACCCTCGTGCTGGCCGGGTTCTTCGACGCGATGGCCACCATCATCGGCGTCGGCACCGAGGCCGGGCTGGCCGACTCCAAGGGCCGGATGCCCGGCCTGTCCAAGGCGCTGTTCATCGACGGCGCGGGCGGCGCGATCGGCGGCCTGTCCGGCGCGTCCGGGCAGACCGTGTTCGTCGAGTCGGCGACCGGCGTCGGCGACGGCGCCCGCACCGGCCTGGCCTCCACCGTCACCGGCGGCGTGTTCGCGCTGATGCTGTTCTTCTCGCCGGTCGCCGCGGTGGTGCCGGTGCAGGTCGCCTCCGCCGCGCTGGTGGTGATCGGCTCGATGATGATGAGCCAGGCCCGGCACATCGACTGGTCGGACCGCGAGATCGCCATCCCGGCGTTCCTCACCTGCGTGCTGATGCCGTTCACCTACAGCATCACCGCGGGCGTCGCGGCCGGCGTCGTCTCGTACACCGCCATCAAGGCGGGCACCGGCAAGTGGCGCGAGCCCGGCCCGCTGATGTGGATCCTGACCGGCGTGTTCGTCGTGTACTTCGCGCTCGTCCCGATCAAGTCCTGGCTGGGCGTGCACTAGGCCCGGCCCCACCTGCCGCCCCGCCGAACCCTCCGGCGGGGCGGCACCGCCCGTTGCGAGGAGTTCCCCGTGCACGACATCGCCGCCCAACTGCACACCTGGCACGCCGCCGGACGCCCCTACGCGGTGGCCACCGTGGTCGGCGTCTCGGGCTCCGCCCCGCGCGAACCCGGCGCGGCGCTGGCCGTCGACGCGGACGGCGAGGCGGTCGGCTCGGTCTCCGGCGGCTGCGTCGAGGGCGCCGTGTACGAGCTGTGCCGGGAGGCGCTGGAGAGCGGCACCCCCGTGCTGGAACGCTTCGGCTACAGCGACGAGGACGCCTTCGCCGTCGGCCTGACCTGCGGCGGCCTGCTCGACGTGTTCGTCCAGCCGGTCACCCCCGGCGCCGACCCCGGCCTGGACGCGGCCGTCGCCCACGTCTCCTCCGGCACGCCCGTCGCGGTGGCCCGGATCGTCGACGGCCCGCCCGCCCTGCTCGGCGGCACGATCGCCGTCACCGCCGACGCGCACCACGGCTCGTTCGCCTCCTTCCGGCTGGAGCGCGCCGCCGTCGCCGAGGCCCGCGCGATGCTCTCCGCCGGGCGCACCGGCCGGCTCGTCCTCGGGCTGGACGGGCGGCCCTGCGACCCGTCCGCCGAGCGCACCGTCACCGTCTTCGTCGAGGCGTACGTGCCGCCGCCGCGGATGCTGGTCTTCGGCGCGATCGACTTCGCCTCGGCGGTGGTGCGGATCGGCAAGTTCCTCGGCTACCACGTCACCGTCTGCGACGCCCGGCCGGTGTTCGCCACCGCGCGCCGCTTCCCCGAGGCGGACGAACTCGTCGTCGACTGGCCGCACCGCTACCTCGACACCCAGCTGGAGCGGCTCGACGGCCGCAGCGTGCTGTGCGTCCTCACCCACGACGCCAAGTTCGACGTCCCGCTGCTGGAGCGCGCCCTGCGCCTGCCGGTCGGCTACGTCGGCGCGATGGGCTCCCGCCGCACCCACCGCGACCGCGCCGCCCGGCTGCGCGAAGTCGGCCTCACCGAGGCCGAGTTGGCCCGCCTGCACTCCCCCATCGGCCTCGACCTCGGCGCCCGCACCCCCGAGGAGACCGCCGTCTCCATCGCCGCCCAGCTCGTCGCCGAGGCCCGCGGCGGCTCCTGCCTCCCGCTCTCCGCCACCGGCGGCCCGATCCACCACGACCCGGCCCCGGCCGCCCCCGCCCCGGCCGCCCCCGGCTCCCCGCACGCGGCCTGAGCGGGCCCGGCCTCAGCGGCTGTCGCCGGTCCAGTCCCAGCGCCGCGGGTCGGCCGGGCGCGGCTCGTAGCGCGAGGTGCCCGCCCCGCCGTACCGGCCCAGGTGGGTGGGCAGCGCGGCGCCGCCGGCCAGCGCGTCGGCGGCCCAGCCCGTGACGTCCAGCAGCAGGCCGTCCAGCGGGCCGCCGACCAGCTCCCGGTACGCCCGGCCCGGCCGGGGCCCGGGGTCGTCGTGGTCCGCGCCGTAGACCCGGCCCCGCAGCAACTGCTCGCTGTCGCGTTCGTCCATGGGGCCAGGCTCGCACCCCCGACCGACAACCCGGCCCCGGTACGACTGCCCGGGGCCCTCCCCGATCCGGCCCCTGCGGCCGGCGCCCCCTCCTACAGCCCCTCCCCCAGTACCCCGCCCTCCCGCGCGCCCGGCAGGACCCACGCCACCGCCGAGGCCGTGTGCGTCAGGAACGGCGTGAGCGCGTCGCGTTCGGCGAGGCGGGTCTGGACGCGGGTGAAGAGGGCCGGGTCGGGCATGAAGGCGCAGAACAGCAGGCCGCGGTCGGCGGGGGCGTCGTCGTAGGACCAGCCGCGGCGGAGCATCCGGGCGCCGCCGTCGAGGCGGGGGCTGCTGAGGCGGACGTGGGCGGTGGCGGGGATGACGTAGGAGCCGTCGGGGTGCTTGGCGTAGATGTCGGGGTCGTCGTGCTCGGCGCTGCCGGTGAGCGGGGCGCCGCTGTCTGCGCGGCGGCCCATGGCGCGTTCGCGGCCGTCGGCGGGGAGGGCGGCGAAGGCGGCGGTGTCCATCCGGATGCGGCGGTAGACCAGGACGGTGCCGTCCCGCTGCCACAGGGCGGGGTCGGCGGGGTCGGGGTTGGCGGTGCCGTCCTTGAAGCCGAACAGGTTGCGCGGGGTCTGCCCGTCGGGGGCGGGCGGCAGGAAGCCGCTCTGGTGCCAGCGGAGGGCGGCGCCCGCGGCGGTGGCGGCGGTGAGCAGGTGCTCGGTCAGGATGCCGGTGGTCCAGGGCTGTTCGGCGCCGACCTGGAGCAGCAGGTCGCCGCCGCTGCGGGCGGGGTCGAGCCGGTCGCCGGGGAGGGCGGGGAGTTCGGCGAGGCCGGCGGGGGCGGGGAGGCGCAGCCGGGCGGCGAGGGCCGGGCCGATCGCGGCGAGCGAGGTGAGCGGCGGGGTGCCGGTGAGCCGGGGGTCGTCGAGGCTGCCGCCGGCGGCGCGGGCGAGGACGTCCCCGGCGGCGGCGAGCAGGGCGCGCAGGGCGGCCCGGTCGGTGTCGGCGGGCAGGTCGAGGGCGAGCAGCCGGGTGGCGGGGAGCTGGCGGTGGGTGACGCCGCTCTGGCGGGCGCCGTGGAACGGGATCGCCGCGGGCGGCGGCGGGGCGGCGGCGGGCCGGTGGTCCTCGCGGGTGAGCGCGGTGGCGGCCCCGGCCCCGGCGGCTCCGGCGGCGAGGGCGGCCCCGGCGGCGAACAGGGTGCGGCGGTCGATCCGGGGCCGGTCCGGCTCGCTCCCGTGCTGCGGGTTCCCCGGTTCGGTGTGCATGGCCGCCATTGCAGACGATAGAACACGTTTCATGCAACTCCGCCTCTCTTCCTTCATGGTGATGGTTCGTCAGGCCCGGCCGGGCCGGTTGCTGCTGGGTGCGGCGCTGCTGCTGCTCCCGGCGGCGGCCGGGTGCTCCCCGGGCTCCCCGGGCGGTTCCTCGGCCGACCGCCATCCGCCGGGGACGGTGGTCCGGGTGCCGGAGGACTTCCCGACCGTGCAGCGGGCGGTGGACGTCGCGAACCCGGGCGACCTGGTGCTGGTCGGCCCGGGGACGTACCGGGAGAGCGTGCGGGTGACGAAGCCGCGGGTGGTGCTGCGCGGGACGGACCGGGGCGCGGTGGTGTTCGACGGCGGCCTGAAGCTGGTCAACGGGATCACGGTGACCGGCGCGGGCGGCGTGGTGGAGAACCTGACCGTGCACGGCTACCTGGCCAACGGCGTGCTGTTCACCGGCGTCACCGACGAGAAGCTGCAGCGGCACGGCGCGGGCGGCTCCGCGTACGACCCGCTGGACACCACCCGCTTCCCCGCCGTGCAGGGCTTCCGGGCGACCAGGGTGACGGCGTACGGGAACGCGCTGTACGGGATCTACGCGTTCGACGCGCGCGGCGGGGTCATCGAGGAGTCGTACGCCTCGGGGCAGGCCGACTCGGGGATCTACGTCGGGCAGTGCAAGCCGTGCGACACCCTGGTGCGGGGCAACACGGTGGAGCGCAACGCGGTCGGGATCGAGATCACCAACGCCTCGGAGAACCTGACCGTGGTGGGCAACCGGGTGGTGGGCAACCGGGTCGGGGTGACGGTCAACTCCAACGACCTGGAGTCGCTGGCGCCGCAGCACGCCGCGGTGATCGCGGGCAACGTGGTGGCGGACAACAACGCGGCGGACTCGCCGGAGCAGGCCGACGGCGGCTTCGGGATCGGGATCGGGATCGGCGGCGGGACGGGCAACCGGGTGGAGCGCAACCTGGTGCGCGGCAACCGGGCGGCCGGCGTGGTGGTGACCGACCCGCCGGGACACCCGGCGTCGGGCAACCGGGTCACCGGCAACAGCGTCACCGGCAACGGGGTGGACCTGGTCAGTTCGGCCGCCGACCCGGGCAACTGCTTCACCGGCAACGGGCCGTCCACCCAGAGCCCGGACCGGCTGGAGCAGTTGGCACCCTGCGACGCGCCGGGCACGGGCCCCGTCCCGGCCGGCCGGGCAGCGGGCGTGCAGGCCCCGCCGGGAACGGCCTTCAACGCCGTCCCGGCACCGCCCGCCCAGCCCTCGCTCCCCGACCCGCACGCCCCGGCACAGCCCGCCGTCGACCTTCCGGGCCGGGTCGACCCGGACGCCTACCCGCTGCCCACCGGCCCCTGAGCCCACCGCGGCCCGCCCGCCGCAGACGCCACCCGGCCGGCGGCACCGCCTCACCCCGCCACGCCCCCGCCCGCCGCAGGCGCACCCCCACCACCGCAGGCCCCGCCTCACCCCGCCGTCGCCCACGGTGCCTCGGGGAGCTTCGCGCCGGCGGACGGGCCGTGGAAGTCCAGGGTGGCGGGGGTCCCGAGGCCGGGCATCCGCATGGTGACGCGGCGCAGGCCGCCCTCGGCGTCGATCCAGTAGGTGAGCGGCGAGGTGTCGCCGTTCGCGGCGGCCTCGCGCGGGCGGGGGCCGGAGATCCGGTCGTGGTCGCGGCCGTCGATCCGGTCCCGGCCGAGCCGGCGGGGGCCGGCCTGGGCGAGCAGCAGCGGGTTGTCGGGGCGGTCGGCGCCGAGTTGGACGGCGAGGTCGAGTCCGGCGTCGAGCGGGTCGGTGCCGTAGGGGCGGGAGGTCCAGCCGGTGCGCGGGACGTGTTCGGCCTGTTCCCAGGGTTGTCCGGTGGCGCCGGCGGGGGTCTTGGCGAGGCCGAGCCCGCCGGCGTCCCAGATCACCAGCCCTTCGTCGAGGACGCCGCCGGGGCCGGTCACCCGGTAGCTCCCGGCGGCGTGCCGGGTGCGGTAGTCGATCACGCCGTGCACTTCGACGGCCGTCCCGCCGCCCTCCTGGACGGTCAGGTCGACGGCGGCGGGGCTCGCCCCGTAGAGGGTGAACCGGGACAGTGCCAGCCGGGACGCCTCCTCGGTGCTGAGCGGCCGGGCGCCGTCCTGGTGGGCGGCGACCCGCCAGGCCGTCACCCCGCCGGCGGCGGTCAGGACGGCGGCGAGCACGGCGGCCACCGCGTACCGGCGGCGGTTCTTCTTCTGCGTTGCCACGGTTTCCTTCGCTGGGGTCCACGGGTGGGGCCCCGGG
>NZ_JBHUWH010000253.1:0-11190 GCF_042670125.1 Kitasatospora sp. NPDC057198
CATGGCCAAGATCGACGCCGCCCCCCAGCAGATCCCCCGCGGCCAGCCCATGGTCCCGCCCGCCCCGTCCGGCCGACCCGGCCCGCCGCGCCGCCCGCCCGCGGGGCGGCGCGCGGCGGTTCGACCGGATCGCACCGCAGGGGCCCGGACGGACGCGCCCAGCGCGCGCCCGTCCGGGCCCCTGCGGGCTTGGCACCGCGTCCGCGCGGCACGGCCCCCTCCCGGGTTTCCCCCTGAGCTCAGCGCGACGAAGCGCCCGACGACCAGCAGGAGATCGCCATCACCCCCTCCGACTCCGTCCCCGAGGACGGCAGCACCCCCCGCGCGGGGACGGCGACGCCTGCCGTCGAACTGCGCGGCATCACCAAGCGCTTCCCCGGTGTGGTGGCCAACCACGACATCGACATCACCGTGCGGCGGGGCACCGTGCACGCGCTGATGGGGGAGAACGGCGCGGGCAAGTCCACCCTGATGAAGATCCTCTACGGGATGCAGAAGCCGGACGAGGGCACCATCGCCGTCGACGGCGAGCAGGTGGAGTTCTCCACCCCCGCGGACGCCATCGCGCGCGGCATCGGCATGGTGCACCAGCACTTCATGCTGGCCGACAACTTCACCGTCTGGGAGAACATCGTCCTGGGCGGCGAGCACCTGCACGGCATCGGCGCCAAGGCCAAGGCCAGGATCCGCGAGCTGTCCGACCAGTACGGCCTGGGCGTGAAGCCCGACGCGCTGGTCGAGGACCTCGGCGTGGCCGACCGGCAGCGCGTGGAGATCCTCAAGGTGCTGTACCGCGGCGCCCGGATCCTCATCCTGGACGAGCCGACCGCGGTCCTCGTCCCGCAGGAGGTCGACGCGCTGTTCGACAACCTGCGCGAGCTCAAGGCCGAGGGCGTCACCGTCATCTTCATCTCGCACAAGCTGCACGAGGTGCTCTCGGTCGCCGACGCGATCAGCGTGATCCGCCGCGGCACCACGGTCGGCGACGCCGACCCGCGCCAGGTCACCGCCCGGCAGCTGGCCGAGCTGATGGTCGGCGCCGAACTGCCCTCCCCGCAGAGCCGCGAGTCGACCGTCACCGACACCGAGATGCTCCGGGTCGAGGGCCTGCGGATCGCCAAGGCCGACGCCGAGGGCGTCGAGCGGGTCGTCCTGGACGACGTGTCGCTGCGGATCCGCAAGGGCGAGATCCTCGGCATCGCCGGCGTCGAGGGCAACGGCCAGGCCGAACTGGTCGAGGCCATCATGGGCATGCTCCCGCTGGACGCCGGCACCGTCACCCTGGACGGCGCCGACCTGACCCGCTCCCTGACCCGGGCCCGCCGCGAGGCCGGCATCGGCTACATCCCCGAGGACCGGCACCGGCACGGCCTGCTGCTGGAAGCCCCGCTGTGGGAGAACCGGATCCTCGGCCACGTCACCGAGCGGCCCAACTCCAAGGGCGTGCTGCTCGACCCGGCCGGCGCCCGCGCCGACACCCAGCGGATCGTCGAGGAGTACGACGTCCGCACCCCCGGCATCGAGGTCACCGCGGCCTCGCTGTCCGGCGGCAACCAGCAGAAGCTGATCATCGGCCGGGAGATGAGCCACTCCCCGAAGCTGCTGATCGCCGCCCACCCCACCCGCGGCGTGGACGTCGGCGCGCAGGCCCAGATCTGGGAGCAGATCCGCTCCGCCCAGCGCGAGGGCCTGGCGGTGCTGCTGATCTCCGCCGACCTGGACGAGCTGATCGGCCTGTCCGACACCATCCGGGTGATCTACCGCGGCCGCCTGGTCGCCGACGCCGACCCGGCCACCGTCACCGCCGAGGACCTGGGCAGCGCGATGACCGGCGCCGCCACCGGCCACATCGAGTCCGACCCGGAGGCCCTCGCCGAGGCGCAGGCCGTCGCCGCCGAGGGCACCGGGACCGTCACCGGTGACGAGAACGCCACCCCGTCCACCGACACCGCCGACGACGAGCAGGCGGGGGAGTAACCACATGACCAGTCCCAACCCCCCGGCCGCGCCCGCGGCCAAGCGGTCGCTGCGCGAGCGCGTCGACCTGGAGCGGATCGGGCTCGCCCTGGCCGCCCCCGTGCTGGCGGTGCTGCTGTCGCTGATCATCGCCGGCGCCCTGCTGTCGGTCTCCGGCCGCGACCCGGTCGACGCCTTCACCATCATGTGGAACTACGGCACCGCGTCCGACGGACAGGTCGCCGTGCTGAACAAGGCCACCGTGTACTACCTGGCCGCGGCCGCCGCCGCGTTCGGGTTCCGGATGAACCTGTTCAACATCGGCATCGAGGGCCAGTACAAGCTGGCCATGATGTTCGCCGCGTTCGTCGGCGGCCAGGTGGACCTGCCGGCCTTCCTGCAGATCCCGCTGCTGCTGATCGTCGCGATGTGCGTCGGCGGCCTGTGGGCGTCGATCGCCGGCCTGCTGAAGGTCTACCGGGGCGTCAGCGAGGTCATCTCGACCATCATGCTGAACGCCATCGCCACCGCCGTGATCGGCGTGCTGCTGGTGCCCGGCATCTTCGCGCCGAAGACCGGCGGCACCACCAACTCGATCCAGACCGAGAAGATCTCCGACTCCAGCCACTTCTTCTCGTTCGAGACCCAGGGCGGCACCCTGTGGGGCTTCATCGTGATCGCGGTGCTGGTCGGCGTGGTCTTCCAGTTCACCCTGAACCGCACCCGGTTCGGCTTCGACCTGCGCGCCACCGGCCGTTCGGAGAGCGCCGCCGGGGCCTCCGGCGTCAACGTCAAGCGCATGGTGATCACCTCCATCGTGGTCTCCGGCGCGCTGGCCGGCCTGGTCGGCCTGCCCGAACTCATGCAGAACACCCCGTACTTCGGGCAGAACGTGCAGACCGGCCTCGGCTTCATCGGCATCTCGGTGGCGCTGCTCGGCCGCAACACCCCGATCGGCATCGCGTTCTCCGCGCTGCTGTTCGCCTTCCTGGACGCCTCCGGCGCCCAGCTGCCCACCCGGGGCGACTACCCGTCCGAGATCATCCCGGTGATCCAGGGCACCATCGTCATCTGTGTCGTCGTGGCCTACGAGCTGGTGCGCCGCTACGGCCTCAAGCGCCAGCAGCAGAAGGTCGGCGCCGAGCTCGCCGCGCAGGCTGCCGCGGCCGCCCAGAAGGAGGTCGCGGCATGAGCACCGCAGTCGCCGATAAGCCCAAGACGCCGGCCGCGCCCGCGAAGCGGACCAAGCTCACCTGGCCGGTGGTGCTGCTGCTGATCGCGCTCGCCCTGGTGCTGTTCGCCGCGGTCGGCGCCGCCACCGGCAACCACGGCCTGACCTCCTCCGGGCAGATCAGCGCCGCGCTGGCCTCCGCCGTGCCGATCGCGATGGCCGGCCTCGGCGGCCTGTGGTCCGAGCGCGCGGGCGTCGTCAACATCGGCCTCGAGGGCATGATGGTGGCCGGCACCTTCTGCGGCGCCTGGGGCGGCTTCCTGGTCAACCCGTGGGTCGGCCTGCTGGCCGGCATGGCCGGCGGCGCGCTCGGCGGCCTGCTGCACGCGCTGGTCACCGTCACCTTCGGCGTCGACCACATCGTCTCCGGCGTCGGCATCAACCTGCTGATCCCCGGCATCTGCGCGTACGTCAACCGGATCTACTACAAGGACTACGTGAACGACGGCGCCGGCGCCAACCAGTCGCCGCCCTCGGACTCGCTGCCCACCTTCACCTTCCCCGGCCTGTCGAACTGGCTGGACGGCATCGAGAAGCACCACTGGTTCCTGGTCTCCGACGTGGCCGGCGTCGTCCGCGGCCTGGTCACCGACCTGTCGGTGGTCACCCTGATCGCCGCCGCGTTCCTGGTCGCCAGCTACTTCCTGCTCTGGCGCACCGTGTTCGGCCTGCGGCTGCGCTCCTGCGGCGAGAACCCGACCGCCGCCGAGTCGCTGGGCGTCAACGTCTACAAGTACAAGTACCTCGCGGTGGTCTCCTCCGGCGCCTTCGCGGGCCTCGGCGGCGCGTACCTCTCGCTGGTCGCCGCGCACTTCTACCGGGACGGCCAGACCCAGGGCCGCGGCTTCATCGGCCTGGCCGCGATGATCTTCGGCAACTGGATGCCGGGCGGCCTGGCCGCCGGCGCGGGTCTGTTCGGCTTCACCGACAGCCTCCAGCTGCGCGACGCCGACTCGGTGCACGTGCTGCTGCTGGTGGTCGCCGTCGCGATGGCGCTGCTCGCGCTCTGGCAGTTCTACCGCCGCAGGTTCACCGCCGGTGCGATCAGCATCGTCGTCGCGGGCGGCGTCGCCGCCTGGTACGCCTGCACCGACGAGGTGCAGCGCCCGCTGATCGTCGCCACCCCGTACGTGATCACCCTGGTGGTGCTCGCGCTGGCCTCGCAGCGGCTGCGGATGCCGAAGGCGGACGGCCAGATTTACCGCAAGGGGCAGGCCAAGTGACGGCGGCCCCGGCCGGGGACGTCGACTGGGCGGCGCTGCGCGAGGCCGCCCGGGAGGCGATGCGGCACGCGTACGCGCCCTACAGCAAGTACCCGGTCGGAGCGGCGGCGCTGGTCGAGGACGGTCGCACGGTGGTCGGCTGCAACGTCGAGAACGCCTCGTACGGGCTGGGCCTGTGCGCCGAGTGCGGGCTGGTCTCCGCGCTGCACGCCTCCGGCGGCGGCCGGCTGGTCGCCTTCACCTGCGTGGACGGCGGCGGCGAGCTGCTGATGCCGTGCGGGCGCTGCCGCCAGCTGCTGTACGAGCACGGCGGGCCCGACCTGCTGGTCGAACTGCCCTCCGGGGTGCGGCCGATGAGCGAGGTGCTGCCGGACGCGTTCGGGCCGGACAAGTTGTAGCTGTTCGGGCGGTTACGCGCGTAGAGTGTCGCGGGAGGACATCCCGCGGCACTCTTCGCATTTCACCTCTTCTGGATCTTCTGGAGCACCAGCATGGACGCCATCTCCGTCATCCGGGCCAAGCGCGACCGGGGCGAGCTGACCGACCCCCAGATCGACTGGGTCATCGACGCCTACACCCGCGGCGAGGTCGCCGACGAGCAGATGTCCGCCCTCGCGATGGCGATCCTGCTCAACGGCATGACGGCCCGGGAGATCAGCCGCTGGACCGACGCGATGATCCGCTCCGGCGAGCGGATGGACTTCTCCTCGCTCGGCGTCCCCACCGCCGACAAGCACTCCACCGGCGGCGTCGGCGACAAGATCACCCTCCCGCTCGCCCCGCTGGTCGCCGCCTGCGGCGCCGCCGTCCCGCAGCTCTCCGGCCGCGGCCTCGGCCACACCGGCGGCACCCTCGACAAGCTGGAGTCGATCCCCGGCTGGCGGGCCCTGCTCTCCAACGAGGAGATGCTCGACGTGCTGCGCGGCTGCGGCGCCGTCATCTGCGCCGCCGGCGACGGGCTCGCCCCCGCCGACAAGAAGCTCTACGCCCTGCGCGACGTCACCGGCACCGTCGAGGCGATCCCGCTGATCGCCTCCTCGATCATGTCCAAGAAGATCGCCGAAGGCACCGGCGCCCTCGTCCTGGACGTCAAGGTCGGCTCCGGCGCCTTCATGAAGAACCTCGACGACGCCCGCGAACTCGCCCGCACCATGGTCGGGTTGGGCCGCTCCGCCGGCGTCGCCACGGTCGCCCTGCTCACCGACATGTCCACCCCGCTCGGGCTCACCGCCGGCAACGCGCTCGAAGTCCGCGAGTCCGTCGAGGTGCTGGCCGGCGGCGGCCCCGCCGACGTCGTCGAACTCACCCTCGCCCTCGCCCGCGAGATGCTCGCCGCCGCCGGCGTCCACGGCAAGGACCCGGCCGACGCCCTGCGCGACGGCACCGCCATGGACCACTGGCGCCGCATGATCACCGCCCAGGGCGGCGACCCCGACGCCCCGCTCCCGGTGGCCCGCGAGACCCACGTCGTCCCGGCCCCCGCCACCGGCGTCCTCACCGCCCTCGACGCCTACGCCGTCGGCGTCACCGCCTGGCGCCTCGGCGCCGGCCGCGCCCGCAAGGAGGACCCGGTGCAGGCCGGCGCCGGCGTCGAACTCCACGCCAAGCCGGGCGATTCGGTGACCGCCGGCCAGCCCCTGCTCACCCTGCACACCGACACCCCCGAGCGCTTCCCGTACGCCCTGGAGGCCCTGGAGGGCGCCGTCACCGTCGCCCCGGCGGGCACGGCGTTCACCCCGGCGCCGATCGTGCTGGACCGGATCGGTTAGCGGTGCACCGGCGTCCTGCTAGCCGCCGTAGGTGCGCAGGACGCCGGTGTCGAGCTTCCAGGGGCCGACGGTGATCGTGTCGCCGAAGGCGAAGTTCCTGCGGTCGGTGTAGCCCGGTTCGGAGTGGATGACGCCGGTGCCCAGGCGGGGGTCGACCAGCAGGTAGAGCGGGATGCCCATGGCGGCGTAGTCGGCAACCTTGGCTCGGTAGTCGTTCTCCGGGTTGGAAGCCGAGACGATTTCGGCGACCAGGAGCACTTCGTGGGGAAGGAGCGCGGGTTTCTCCACGTCCAGGGCGGCTTCGGGGAACACCATCAAGTCCGGGTTCCGCAGCCGGCCCAGCCCGGGGTCCTCCAGATCGGCTCCGCCGTGGGCGATGTAGCCCGGATGTGTCTGCGGGAGCTGCTCGTTGAGTTGACGGGCGAGCCTGATGACCGCGAGCTCGTGCCGACTGACCGGCGACATCATCATGACGATCTCGCCGTTCGCGATCTCTATCTTTCCCACGCCCGGAACCTGCGGCAGCTGGTCGGCGATCTCGCGGAGCTTGGCGAACTGGGCAGGATCGATGCTCATGCCTGAAGTGTATGGACGGTCTCCGCGCGGCGGGAGGCGACGGCGCGACGGGTGGCGTAGAGGGTGACGCCCGCCGCGCCGGCCATCGCGGTGAGGGCGACGGCGGCCGTGCCCGACCAGCCGGTGGAGTGGTAGGCGTCGGCGCCCAGGGTGCCGCCGAGGCTGTTGCCCAGGTAGTAGGCGATCAGGTAGAGCGCGGAAGCCTGGGCGCGGCCGGTGGTGGCGGTGCGGCCGACGGCGGAGGAGGCGGTGGCGTGGCCGGCGAAGAAGCCGGCGGTGATCAGGACCAGGCCGAGGACCGCGCAGAACAGGGAGCCCGCGAGGGAGAGCAGCAGGCCCGCCGTGGTGGTGGCGATCGCCAGGTAGAGGGTGCCGCGGCGGCCGCAGCGGGCGGTCAGCCGGCCCGCCGAGGCAGAGGACGCGGTGCCCACCAGGTAGACCACGAAGATCGACGCGGCCACCGACTGCGGCAGGTGGAAGGGCGCGGCCGTCAGCCGGTAGCCGACCGTGTTGTAGACCGCGCCGAACACCGCCATGAACAGCATCCCCAGCGCGTACAGCCGCAGCAGCAGCGGGTTGCGCAGGTGACCCGAGACGGTCGCGGCCAGTGCTCGGGCGTCCACCGGCGCGCGGCGGAAGTGCCGGGCGCGCGGCACCAGGGCGCGGAAGGCCAGCGCCGCGAGCAGCGCCAGGCCCGCCGAGACCGCCAGGCCCCAGCGCCAGCCCCAGGCGGCGCCCGCCCAGCCGGAGACCAGCCGGCCGCCCATCCCGCCGATCGAGTTGCCCGCCACGTACAGCCCCATCGCGGAGGCCAGCGCCGACGGGTGCACCTCCTCGGCCAGGTAGGCCATCGCGGTGGCGGGCAGCCCCGCCAGGGCCGCGCCCTGCACGGCGCGCAGCACCACCAGCGTGGTGAGGTCCGGGGCGAACGGCAGGGCCACGGCGATCAGCGCGGCGGCCAGCGTGGAGGCCGTCATCACCGCGGTGCGCCCGTAGCGGTCGGACAGCGCGCTGGCCGGGAGCAGGGCGAGGGCGAGGCCCAGGGTGGAGGCGGAGGCCGTCCAACTGGCCTGGCCGGGCGTCAGGCCGAGGTCGGCGGAGAGCAGCGGCAGCAGGCCCTGGGTGGAGTACAGCAGGACGAAGGTGGCCACCCCGGCCGCGAACAGGGCGAGGTTGGCGCGGCGGAAGTCCCGGCTGCCGGGGCGCAGGCGCAGGTCGGTTTCGACGGAGGAGGTGACGGTGACGGGGGCGGGCGCGGACGCCTCGGTACTGGCGGGCTGCATGGTGTCGACGCTAGGACCGGGCGGCCTGATGCGTCCAATGCATGAATGGGCGATGATCGATGCCGTGACGTATGAGAGCAGCTCCGCGCCCGCCCGCCTCGCCGAACTCGGCCCGGACGCCGATGTGACGCTCCTCGCACCGCAGTTGGCGGAGTTCGCGGCCGTCGCCCGGCTGGAGCACGTCACCCGGGCCGCCCAGCTGCTCGGCATGCCGCAGCCCACCCTCTCGCGCGCCGTCGCCCGGCTGGAGGCCGAACTCGGCGTCGACCTGCTCGCCCGCCAGGGCCGCGCCGTCCGGCTCACCCGGGCCGGCCGGATCCTGCTGGACGCCGTCGAACGCGCCCTCGCCGAGGTCGAGCGCGGCGTCGAGGCCGCCCGCGCCGAGGCCGACCCGGCGGGCGGCCGGGTCGCCTTCGGCTTCCTGCACACCATGGGCAGCGACGCGGTGCCCGCCCTGCTGCGCGGCTTCCGCACCGGCCACCCCCGGGTGCGCTTCCAACTCGTCCAGGACTACGGCGCCGCGATGCTGGAACGCCTGCGCGCCGGCGAACTCGACCTCTGCCTGGTCTCCCCGCTCCCCGACGCGCCCGACCTGGCTGCCCGCCCGCTGGACGAGCAGCGGCTGTTCCTGGCCGTCCCCGCCGAGCACCGCCTCGCGGCGCGCCGCCGGATCCGGCTCGCCGAGGTCGCCGACGACACCTGGGTGACCGTCGAGGAGGGGTACGGGCTGCGCCACATCATGGCGGGCTTCTGCGCCGAGGCCGGGTTCGCCCCGCGGATCGCCTTCGAGGGCGAGGAGGTCGAGACCCTGCGCGGCCTGGTTGCCGCGGGCCTCGGCGTCTCCCTGCTGCCGCCCGCGCTCGTCCCCCGCCCCGGCGTGGTCGAACTGGAGGTCACCGCGCCCCGCACCCGCCGGGCGATCGGGCTGGCCTGGCACGCCGCCCGCCCGCTCACGCCGCCGGCGGCGGCCTTCCGCGACTTCGTGCTCTCGCGGCGGGGGAGCATCCTGGCGCACGACTGAGGGAGGAGCACCGCCAGGGGCTCACGAGGGAGAGCACCGCCAGGGGCTCGGGGAACGGCGAGCCCGGGGCTGCTGACGGTTCACTGCCGTTGCGCGCGTGGGCTTCTGGTTCTGTTCACTACACGCAGCAGCACGGACCTCCGATGGGCTCCGGCCGCCAGCAGCACGGACCCGCCGTTCCCCGGGCCCCTGATTGTGCATGCCCGTCTGCCGACAGTTCCCCGGGCCCCTGAAGGTGCTTCCCGCCGTTCTTCGGGAAGAGGGCGTGGTGGTAGGCAATCTACGCGCGTAGGGGCTATGCTCCGGCAATGGAGAAGCAGATCACTGCGTTCGCGGGCACCACGGCCCCGCGCGTTCCCACCCCCGACCAGATCGCCCGCGCCCCGAAGGTGCTGCTGCACGACCACCTGGACGGCGGACTGCGGCCGGAGACGATCGTCGAACTCGCCGCCGACTGCGGCTACGAGGGCCTGCCGACCACCGACCCGAAGGAGCTCGGGGAGTGGTTCCGGGCGGCGGCCGACTCCGGTTCGCTGGAGCGGTACCTGGAGACCTTCGCGCACACCTGCGCGGTGATGCAGACCCGGGCCGCGCTGGTGCGGGTCGCCGCGGACTGCGCGGAGGACCTGGCCGCCGACGGGGTGGTGTACGCCGAGGTGCGGTACGCGCCGGAGCAGCACCTGGAGGGCGGGCTGAGCCTGGACGAGGTGGTGGAGGCCGTCAACGAGGGCTTCCGGCTGGGCGAGGAGAACGCGCGGGCGCGCGGGCACCGGATCCGGGTCGGGACGCTGCTGACCGCGATGCGGCACGCGGCCCGTTCGCAGGAGATCGCCGAGCTGGCCAACCGGCACCGGGACCGGGGCGTGGTCGGGTTCGACATCGCGGGCGCCGAGGCGGGCCACCCGCCGACCCGGCACCAGGCCGCGTTCGACTACCTCAAGGGCGAGAACAACCACTTCACCATCCACGCGGGCGAGGCGTTCGGCCTGCCGTCGATCTGGGAGGCGCTGCAGTGCTGCGGCGCGGACCGGCTCGGCCACGGGGTGCGGATCGTGGACGACATCACAGTCGGCGCGGACGGCCGGGTCGAGCTGGGGCGGCTGGCCGCGTACGTGCGGGACAAGCGGATCCCGCTGGAGATGTGCCCGACCTCCAACCTGCAGACCGGCGCGGCGGCCTCGTACGCGGAGCACCCGCTCGGGCTGCTGGCCCGGCTGAAGTTCCGGGTCACCGTCAACACCGACAACCGGCTGATGAGCGGCACCTCGATGAGCCGCGAGTTCGCGCACCTGGTGGACGCCTTCGGGTACACCCTGGCGGACCTGGAGTGGTTCACCGTCAACGCGATGAAGTCGGCGTTCCTGCCGTTCGACGAGCGGCTGGCGATGATCGGCGACGTGATCAAGCCCGGCTACGCCGAGCTGAAGGCGGAGTGGCTGTTCGGGCCGCGGGACTGAGGCGGGGCTGAGGCGGGACTGAGGCGGGCGGGCCGCTTCGGCGTCCATGGAGATGGTCGGACTTATCACCCTCCGGAGTGGCCGGGTTTTGAACCGTGCACGGTCCGCTCACTACGGTGGGCCGGTCACTGCTGACTCGGTGTGACGGCGACGTCCCCAACCCCCTGGGTGTCCGTCGCGCACCGGCCCGACCAGGACTGAGGACGCACACATGAAGCAGGCCACTCTCAAGGCCGCCGGCGCCGCCGCGCTCGGCGTCGCCTTCGCCGCCGTCGCCGCGGGCTCCGCCTCCGCCGCGCCGGTCGCCCCCGGCGGCCTCGGACTGCCGACCAGCGCGCTCACCAACCCCGGCGTGACCGGTGCGGCCACCGGCGCGGTGAGCAAGCTCCCCGGCGGGGACCAGCTCGGCACGGTGACCGGCACCCTCAACCCGGCGGCCGGCGCCCCGGCCGCCGCCCCCGCGGAGGAGCAGGCCCCGCCGGTCGCCGAGCAGGTCGGCCCCGGCGGCGTGGACCAGGAGCAGGCCCCGGCGGCCGCCAACCGGGTCGGCGGGCTGGACTCCGTCCCCGGCGGCCAGGGCCTGGCCAAGACCCCGGTCGGCGGCGTGGTCGGCACCCTGAGCAGCCTGTCCCCGACCGGCGGCGGCGGCCCCGGCCTGCCCGGCCTGCCGGGCC
>NZ_JBHUWH010000254.1:0-11107 GCF_042670125.1 Kitasatospora sp. NPDC057198
GCGGAACACGCCGGTGGTGTCCATGGTGCCGTCCACGCCGGTGATGCCGCGGTGGTAGACGTAGAAGGACTTGTTCTGGAACAGCGGGACCATCGGGACGGCGTCGGCCAGGATGTTCTGGATCCGGTCGTAGGCGCCGCCGCCGGTGCGGTCGGTGAGCTTGATCGACTCCGGCACCAGATCGTCGCTGATCTGCGGGTTGTTCCAGCCGTTGTGGTAGGCGCCGCCGTCGACCACCAGCGGGCTGATGTAGTCGTCGGCGTCGGCGTAGTCCGGGGTCCAGCCGACGGTGTACGCCTGGTAGCTGCCGTTCTTCCAGCCGGCCTGGTAGGCCGTCCAGTCGGGCTCCTGCTCGATGGTCACCCGGAACAGGCCGCCGTTCTCCAACTCCTTCTTGACGGCCTCCAGTTCGGCCTCGCCGGCCCGGGCCCGGGACCAGGTCAGGGTGAGCTTGACCGGGGTGGCGACGTGCGCGTTGTTCAGGATGCGCTTGGCCTTGGCCGGGTCGGGCTCGCCGTACTTGTCGAAGAAGGCGGTGTTGTGGCCGGCCACGCCCGCCGGGACGACCGAGTACAGCGGCTGCACGGTGCCCGCGTAGACCTCCTGGGAGATCGCCTTGCGGTCGATCAGCTGGGCGGCGGCCTGCCGGACGGCCTGGTTGCCGGCCGTCTCGTCCTTGGTGTTGAACACCAGGTAGCGGGTGTCGCCGGAGGCGCCCTCGGCGACCCGGAGGTTGCCGGTGCCGGCCAGGTCCGCCTCCTTGATCTCGGCGGCCTGGGCGGGGTCGAGGCTGTTGTCGGTGAGGTCGACGGCGCCGCTGTCCAGGGCGGACTTCAGCTCGGCGGGCTTGTCGAAGTACCGCACGGTGAACTTGCTGTTGTGCGACTCGGCGGTGCCCCGGTAGTTCGGGTTGGCGCTGAGCTGGACCTTGCTGGGGGCCTTGCCGTTCATCTCGACCGAGTCGATCCGGTACGGCCCGGAGCCGACCAGGGAGGTGTTGCCGAGCAGCCCGTCGGCCGGGAAGACCTGGTGGTCGACGATCGACCCGGCCGCGGAGGCCAGCTTGGCCGGGAGCACCGCGTCGGGGCTCTCCAGGTGGAAGGTGACCTCGCGGTCGCCGGAGGTGTCCACCGAGGCGATGGTGGACAGCAGCGGGCTCGGGCCGGACGGGTCGGCGATCTTCTTGACCCGGTCGATGGAGAACTTGACGTCCTGGGCGGTCAGCGGGTGCCCGTTGGAGAACTTCAGGCCGCTGCGCAGCGTGCACGTGTAGGTGAGCGCGTCGGTGCCGGTGAAGCGGCAGGACTCGGCGGCGTCGGGCTGCGGCTCGGTCGCGCCGGCGGGGAAGCTCAGCAGCGACTGGAAGGTGTTGTTGAGGATCAGCCAGGAGCCCGCGTCGTACGCACCGGCCGGGTCCAGCACGCTGGTCACGTTGGTGGTGCCCATGGTGATGGCGCTGTCGCCGCCGCCACCGGCGGCCTTCTCGACGGAGGCGCAGCCGGCCGCCGTGGTGGCGACGAGTGCGGCGCAGCTGAGCACGGCCAGGCGGTTGGGCGTCGTCATGCGGGGTGGTCTTCCTCACTGCGTGCGGCCGGCTGTCGCCGGTGGCCCGCCGCCCGGCGCCGGGGTGGGGCGGGGCCACGGGTCTGCTGCGGCCGCGCGCCCGTCCTCCCGGGTTTCCGGGGCGGGCGGCACGGCACGGGGACTGGTGACGCCTTAGCGTGCCACATCGCCCCCGGACGGTCACCGAGGGTCCGGGGGGCGGCCCCGCGGGGTTCGGAGGACCTTGCCCCGGCAGTCGACGAGTTGTCAGCCAATGCCCGTTTTCGCCCGCGCCGCCGGACACGTTCCGCATACCACCGGACGCGGAACGAAACCGGCAAAGGGTGCGAGGGAGACGAACCTCACACCCGGGCGCCGGCCAGGGTGCGCAGCAGGCCCAGGTCGACGTGCTCCAGCGAGGGCAGCACCAGGCGGCCGGGGGCGGGCTCGATGGCGGCGATGGAGGGGACGGCGACGACCGGGCAGCCGGCCGCCTCGGCGGCGGCGACGCCGGTGGGGGTGTCCTCGACGACCACGCAGCGGGCCGGGTCGGCGCCGAGCCGGGCGGCGGCGGCCAGGTAGGGGTCGGGGTGCGGCTTGGTGCGGGCGACCTCGTCCCCGGCCACGGTGAAGGCGAAGTGCTGGGCGCCCAGGCTGCGCAGCACGATGTCGATGATGTGCCGGTGCGAGGCGGAGACCAGCGCGGTCGGGATGCCGTGCGCGCCCAGGGTGTTGAGCAGCCGCTCGGCGCCGGGCATCAGCGGGACGCCGCCGGCCAGCAGGTCGACGAAGCGCTGGTTGATCAGCACGGTCAGCTCGGCCGGGCTGAGGGTGGCGCCGGTGCGGCCCAGCAGGTAGTCGATGACCCGGGTCATCGGGCCGCCGACCACGTGGGTGCGGTCCTCGGCGGTGAGCCGGTGGCCGAGTTCGGCGAACAGGTCGACCTCGGCCTGCCACCAGAAGTCCTCGGTGTCGACCAGGGTGCCGTCCATGTCGAGCAGGACGGCGTGCAGGCCGCTGTCCTCGCCGTCCCCGCCGATGCGGACCGGGGTCGAGACCGTCGTCATGCGCGCCGTCCTTCCTGCTGGGTGCCCCGGCGCGGACCCGCCCGGGGATGGCACGGGCCGGCCCGCTGGTCGCGGACCGGCCCGTTTCAGGATCATCAAGAATACGCCCGCCCGGTGGGATTGCACCGGTCGGCGGTGCGGCGAACGGATGATCCCCGGTCGAACGGTTACCTCGCGTTGAAGTACTTGGCCTCGGGGTGGTGCAGCACGATCGCGTCGGTGGACTGCTCGGGGTGCAGCTGGTACTCCTCGGAGAGGATCACGCCGACCCGCTCGGGCCTGAGCAGCTCGGCGATCTTGGCCCGGTCCTCCAGCTCGGGGCAGGCGCCGTAGCCGAGCGAGAAGCGCGCGCCGCGGTACTTGAGCGCGAACATGTCCCGCACGTCCTGCGGGTCCTCGTCGCCGAAGCCCAGCTCGTAGCGGACCCGGGCGTGCCAGAACTCGGCCAGCGCCTCGGCCAACTGGACGGACAGGCCGTGCAGTTCGAGGTAGTCGCGGTAGGAGTTCCCGGCGAACAGCTCGTTGGCGGCCTCGGAGATCCGGTTGCCCATGGTGACCACCTGCAGGCCGACCACGTCGCGCTCGCCGGACTCCTCCGGGCGGAAGAAGTCGGCCAGGCACAGGCGGCGGCCGCGGCGCTGGCGGGGGAAGGTGAAGCGGGTCAGCTCGGAGCCGTCCTCGCGGTAGAGGATCAGGTCGTCGCCCTTGGAGTTGGCCGGGTAGTAGCCGTAGACCACGGCGGGCTCCAGCCAGCCCTCGGTCTGCAGGCGGTCCAGCCAGCCGCGCAGCCGCGGCCGGCCCTCGGTCTCCACCAGCTCCTCGTACGTCGGGCCGCCGCTGCGCCCGCCCTTGAGGCCCCACTGGCCCTTGAACAGGGCGTCCTCGTCCAGCCAGGAGGCGTAGTCCTGGAACGGGACGCCCTTGATGATCCGGTCGCCCCAGAACGGCGGGGTCGGGACGGGGTTGTCGACGGCCACGTCGGAGCGGATCTGGCCGAGGTTGACCTCCTCCGGCTCCTCGACCTCGACCCGGGCGTGCCGGCGCTTGCGCAGCTCGGGCAGGGCGGCGCCGGGGACGCCGCGCTTGATGCCGACCAGGGCGTCCATCAGCCGCAGGCCCTCGAAGGCGTCCCGGGCGTAGCGGACCTCGCCCTGGTAGATCTCGTGCAGGTCCTGCTCGACGTAGGCGCGGGTGAGGGCGGCGCCGCCGAGGATGACCGGGAAGTCGGCGGCCAGGGCGCGCTGGTTGAGCTCCTCCAGGTTCTCCTTCATGATCACCGTGGACTTGACCAGCAGGCCGGACATGCCGATGACGTCGGCCTTGTGCTCCTGGGCGGCCTCGACGATCGCCGAGACGGGCTGCTTGATGCCCAGGTTGACGACGTTGTAGCCGTTGTTGGACAGGATGATGTCGACCAGGTTCTTGCCGATGTCGTGGACGTCGCCCTTGACGGTGGCCAGCACGATGGTGCCCTTGCCGCCGCTGTCGGACTTCTCCATGTGCGGCTCCAGGTGGGCCACCGCGGCCTTCATCACCTCGGCGGACTGCAGCACGAAGGGCAGCTGCATCTCGCCGGAGCCGAACAGCTCGCCGACCACCTTCATGCCGGACAGCAGCGTGCCGTTGATGATCTCCAGCGCGGGGCGCTCGGCCAGCGCGGCGTCCAGGTCGGCCTCCAGGCCGTTGCGCTCGCCGTCGATGATCCGGCGCTGCAGGCGCTCCTCCAGCGGGAGGGCGGCCAGCTCCTCGGCCTTGGAGGCGGCGGAGGAGGCGGCGGAGACGCCCTCGAACAGCTGGAGCAGCTTCTGCAGCGGGTCGTAGCCCTCGGAGCGGCGGTCGTAGACCAGGTCGAGGGCGGTCTGCCGGCGGTCCTCCGGGATCCGGTTCATCGGGAGGATCTTGGCGGCGTGCACGATCGCCGAGTCCAGGCCGGCCTCCACGCACTCGTGCAGGAAGACCGAGTTGACCACCTGGCGGGCGGCCGGGTTGAGGCCGAAGGAGATGTTCGACAGGCCCAGGGTGGTCTGCACGTTCGGGCGGCGGCGCTTGAGCTCGCGGATCGCCTCGATGGTCTCGATGCCGTCGCGGCGGGACTCCTCCTGGCCGGTGGCCAGGGTGAAGGTCAGGCAGTCGACCAGGATCGAGCCCTCGTCGACGCCGTACTCGGTGGTGAGCTGGTCGATCAGGCGCTCGGCGATGGCGACCTTGGTCTCGGCGGTGCGGGCCTGGCCCTGCTCGTCGATGGTCAGCGCGATCAGGCCGGCGCCGTGCTCGCGGGCCAGCGCGGCGATCTTCCCGAACCGGGTGTCGGGGCCGTCGCCGTCCTCGTAGTTGACCGAGTTCAGCACCGCGCGGCCGCCGAGCATCTCCAGGCCGGCCTTGAGGACCGGCGGCTCGGTGGAGTCCAGCACGATCGGCAGGGTGGAGGCGGTGGCCAGCCGGCCGGCGATCTCCCGCATGTCCGCGACGCCGTCCCGGCCGACGTAGTCGACGCACAGGTCGAGCAGGTGGGCGCCCTCGCGGATCTGCTCGCGGGCGATCTCCACGCAGGTCTGCCAGTCCGCGGCGAGCATCGCCTCGCGGAACTTCTTCGAGCCGTTGGCGTTGGTGCGCTCGCCGATCGCCAGGTAGGAGGTGTCCTGCCGGAACGGCACGGACTGGTAGAGCGAGGCGGCGGACGCCTCCGGCTTCGGGTCGCGCGGGGTCAGCGGCCGGCCCTGGACCCGCTCGACCAGGTGCCGCAGGTGCTCGGGGGTGGTGCCGCAGCAGCCGCCGACCAGGGCCAGGCCGTAGTCCCGGACGAAGCCCTCCTGCGCGTCGGCGAGCTCCGCCGGGCTGAGCGGGTAGTGCGAGCCGTCCTTGGTCAGCACCGGCAGGCCGGCGTTCGGCATCGCGGACAGGCCGACCTTCGCGTTCTTCGCCAGGTAGCGCAGGTGCTCGCTGTACTGCTCGGGGCCGGTGGCGCAGTTCAGGCCGATGAAGTCGATGCCGAGCGGCTCCAGCGCGGTCAGCGCCGCGCCGGTCTCCGAGCCCAGCAGCATGGTGCCGGTGGTCTCGACGGTGATCTGCGCCAGGACCGGCAGGTTCACGCCCGCCTCCGCCAGCGCGGCCTTGCAGCCCAGCACCGACGCCTTGGTCTGCAGCAGGTCCTGGCTGGTCTCGATCAGCAGCGCGTCGACGCCGCCCGCGATCAGGCCCGCCGCGTTCTGCCGGAAGCCCTCGCGGACCACCTCGAAGGTGGTGTGGCCCAGCGTCGGCAGCTTGGTCCCCGGGCCCATCGAGCCCAGCACCCAGCGGAGCCGGCCGTCCTTCGCGGTGAACTCGTCGGCCACCTCGCGGGCGATCCGGGCGCCCGCCTCGGACAGCTCGAAGATCCGGTCGGAGATCTCGTACTCGCCCAGCGCCCAGTGGTTGGCGCCGAAGGTGTTGGTCTCCACGCAGTCCACGCCGACCGCGAAGTACGCCTCGTGCACCGAGCGCACGATGTCGGGGCGGGTGACGTTCAGGACCTCGTTGCAGCCCTCCAGCTGCTGGAAGTCCTCCATCGACGGGTCCTGCGCCTGGAGCATCGTGCCCATCGCCCCGTCTGCCACCACGACTCGGGTGGCGAGGGCCTCTCGCAGGGCGTCGGCGCGGTCCTGCTGGGCGGACGTGGGTACAACGGTGGCCATGTGGCTGCTCCCTGAGTGCGACGGCTGTCGGCTATGCGTCCCGCCGGGACCGGGGGCGCACCCCGCCAGGGTATCGGTCCCCCGGGGTGCGGACGGAACCCGTTCCGCATCCTGGGCGTCCTTGTCCACCGGAAGGGAGCACGATCATGCCCATCTCTGGGGAGCAGAGCCGGTGGAAGCGCGTCCGGCACGCCCTGCGCGCGTCCGAATGGCGGACACTGCCCGCCTGGGCGCGCCGCCGCTGGCGGGAGCGCGCCCGCTGGAGCCGGCGCCGGCGCGTACTGACCGCGCTCGGCACCGCCCTCGCCCTGCTGGTGCTGCCGGTGCTCGGTGCGGCCGCGGCGCTGCGCTGGGAGTACGCCGGGGAGCCGGCCGCGGACGCCCGCACCCGCGGCCGGGACGCGATCTGGCTCGGCCACGCCTGGGTCGACGGGCGGCGCACCCCGGAGGAGCTGACCGCGCTGGCCGCGAAGGTGCGCAGCACCGGCATCCACGACCTGTACGTGCACACCGGGCCGCTGGAGCACGACGGCTCGCTCGACCCGGCGCTGGCCCCCGGCGCGGCGGACTTCCTTCTCCGGGCGCACGCGGCGATGCCCGGGGTGCGGATCCAGTCCTGGCTGGGGGACGTGGTGGCGCCCGAGAAGGACGGCCTGCACCTGGACCGCGCCGACGTCCGGGACCGGATCACCGCCTCCGCGCGGCAGGTCCTCGACCTGGGCTTCGACGGCGTCCACTTCGACCTGGAGCCGGTGCACTCCGGCTCGCCCGGCTTCCTCGCCCTGCTCGACCAGGTGCACGCGCTGACCGCGGCCCGCGCGGTGCCGCTGTCCATCGCCGCCCCGCAGATCGACCCCGTCCCGGGGCTGGGCCGGGTCACCTTCGCGCTCAGCCACCACGGCAAGTACTGGTCCGCCGGGTACTTCGCGGCGGCCGCCCGGCGGGTCGACCAGGTCGCGGTGATGTCCTACGACACCGCGATGCCGGTCGAGTCGCTGTACGGCGGCTACGTCGCCCGGCAGACCTCGCTGGCCCTGGCCAACACCCCGCCGGGCGTCGACCTGCTGATGGGCCTGCCCGCGTACTGGGCGGACACGTCCGCGCACCGGGGCGACGCCGAGACCGTCCGCGCGGCGGTCCGCGGAGCGCGGCTGGGCCTCGGCGCGGGCGGTCGGCGCAACTTCGGCCTCGCCCTGTACGTGGACTTCGCGGCGACGCCGGACCACTGGGCGGCGTACCGCGAGGGCTGGTGCGACTGAGGAGGGGGAACGGAGGACCAGGGGCGCGGGGGACGGCGCGGTCGGCCGTGCGGTTCCCCGCGCCCCTGGCGGTGCGCTTCCCCGTGGTGCGTCTCCGGGTCCTCCCCTACCGGAGCCAGACCGCCGTGTCGGTGGGGAGCAGGCCGTCCGGCAGGGGGCCGGAGGCGAGGAGGACCTCGCCGTCGAGCGGGAGCGGCGAGGCGGAGAGGTTGACCAGGCAGCGGACGTCGCCGCGGCGGAAGGCGAGGACGCCCTCGGGGGCGTCCGGGAGCCAGCCGAACCCGCCGCGCAGTTCCCGGCGGATGCGGATGCCCTCGCGGTAGAGGGTCAGCATGGAGGCCGGGTCGCCGCTCTGGGCCTCGACGGTGAGGTGCGCCCAGTCGGCGGGCTGCGGGAGCCAGGGTTCCTTCGCGCCGTCCGGGGAGAAGCCGAAGGGCTGCTCGGGGCCGGTCCAGGGCAGCGGGACGCGGCAGCCGTCGCGGCCGGGGTCGGTGCCGCCGGAGCGGAAGTGCATCGGGTCCTGGAGCCGGTCCAGCGGCAGGTCCTCGACCTCGGGCAGGCCGAGCTCCTCGCCCTGGTAGAGGTAGAGGGAGCCGGGCAGGGCCAGGGTCAGCAGGGCGGCGGCCCGGGCCCGGCGCAGGCCGAGGGCGAGGTCGGTGGGGGTGCCGAACGCCTTGGCGTCGAAGGCGAAGCGGGTGTCGGCGCGGCCGTAGCGGGTGACGGTGCGGGTGACGTCGTGGTTGCAGAGCACCCAGGTGGCGGGGGCGCCGACCGGGGCGTGCGCGGCGAGGGTGGCGTCGATCGACTCGCGCAGTTGCCCGGCGTCCCAGGGGCGGGCCAGGAAGTCGAAGTTGAACGCGGTGTGCATCTCGTCCGGGCGCAGGTAGCGGGCGAAGCGCTCGGTGTCGGGCACCCAGATCTCGCCGATCAGGACGCGCGGGTGCTCGTAGGAGTCGGCGATGGCCCGCCAGGAGCGGTAGATGTCGTGCAGGTCGTCGCGGTCGAGGTAGGGGTGCGGGTGGGCGCCGGGGACGAGGTCGGGCAGGGCGGCGTCCTTGGCGAGCAGGCCGGCCGAGTCGATCCGGACGCCGGCCGCGCCGCGGTCGAACCAGAACCGCAGGATCTCCTCGTGCTCGCGGCGGACCCGCGGGTGGTCCCAGTTCAGGTCGGGCTGGGCGGCGGCGAACAGGTGGAGGTACCACTGGCCGTCGTCGATCCTGGTCCAGGGGCAGCCGCCGAACTCCGACTTCCAGTTGTTGGGCGGCAGTTCGCCGTGTTCGCCGCGGCCCTCGCGGAAGTGGAACAGCTCCCGTTCGGGGCTGCCGGGGGCGGCCGCCAGGGCGGCCCGGAACCACGGGTGCCGGTCGGACACGTGGTTGGGGACGATGTCCACGATGGTGCGGATGCCGTGCTCGCCCGCTTCGGCGATCAGCTTCTCGGCGTCCTGGAGGGTGCCGAACACCGGGTCGACGTCCCGGTAGTCGGCGACGTCGTAGCCGCCGTCGGCCATCGGGGAGGGGTACCAGGGGTTGAACCAGATGGCGTCCACGCCGAGTTCGGCGAGGTACGGCAGCTTCGCCCGCACTCCGGCGAGGTCCCCGATGCCGTCGCCGTTGCCGTCGGCGAAACTGCGCGGGTACACCTGGTAGATCGCCGCGTTCCGCCACCACTGCTCTGACACGGTCAGGGTTTCCTTTCAGAAGTTGTTGGACCTGGGGCTCGCCGGTTCGCGGGCCTCAGCCCTTGAGGCTGCCCGCGGTGAGGCCGGCCATGATGTTGCGCTGGAAGACCAGGAACAGGGCGATGGTCGGGACCGAGGCCAGGAAGAGGCCCGCGATCAGGGTGTTCTGCGGCATCGAGGTGGCCGCGGTGTTGACGCCGACGTTGAGCGTCTCGTGCTCGGGCACGGTGATCAGCGGCCACAGGAAGTCCTTCCAGACCGCGACCAGGCCGAAGATCGACACCACGCCGAGGATCGGCCGCGACAGCGGCAGGATCACCGACCACAGCGTACGCAGCGGGCCCGCCCCGTCGATGGAGGCCGCGTCGAGCAGCTCGTTGGGGATCGAGTCGAAGAACCGCTTGAGCAGGAAGACGTTGAACGCGTTGGCCACGGTGGGCAGCCAGATCACCCACGGGGTGTTCATCAGGTTCACGTGGATCAGCGGCAGGTCGAGCACCGTCAGGTACTGCGGGATCACCAGGGCGGCGGCCGGGATCATCATCGAGGCCAGCATCATGCCGAGGACGACGTTGCCGAAGATCGGGCGCAGCTTGGAGAGCGAGTACGCGGCGGCGACGCAGAAGATCAGCTGCAGCAGCAGGGCGCCGCCCGCGTACACGACGGTGTTCAGCAGCAGCTGGCCCATGCCGAGCCGGTCCCACGCCTCGGTGAAGGCGTGCGTGCTGGGGTGCTCGGGGACGAGCGTCGGCGGGGTGCGGACCAGTTCCTGGGAGGACTTGAAGCCGCCGGTGGCCATCCAGTACAGCGGGCCGATGAAGACGACCGTGGAGACGACCAGGGTGATGCCGAGCACGATCCGGTAGATCCGGCGGCCGCCGGGCTGGTTGAGCCGGACCGGGGAGATCAGGGTGCGGGTTCCGCTGTGGACGGGCTTGCTCATCGTCACTCCTCCCCGCCCCGGCGCTCCAGCCACAGGTAAAGGGCCGAGAAGACGCCGAGTACCAGCAGCAGGACGACGCCCAGTGCGGCCGCGGTGTTGAACTTGTCGAAGTTGAACGCGTAGTTGTAGAGCATGTAGACCACGGTGGTGGTCGATCCCTGCGGTCCGCCGCCGGTCAGGACGAAGGACTCGGTGAACATCTGCATGGTGGCGACCACCTGCAGCATCAGCATCAGGGAGAGGATCAGGCGGGTCTGCGGCACGGTGACGTGCCAGACGCGGCGCAGCAGGCCGGCGCCGTCGAGTTCGGCGGCCTCGTAGAGCTCGCCGGGGATGCTCTGCAGGGCGGCCAGGTAGACCAGGGTGGCGCTGCCCATGTTGGCCCAGGTGGAGACGATCACCAGGGAGAGCATCGCGGTGTCCTGCGAGGCCAGCCAGGACGAGGTGGGCAGGTGCAGGAACTCGAGGATCTGGTTGAACAGGCCGTAGCCGGGGTCCATGAAGTACTTGAACAGCAGGATGCCCGCGACCGGGGGCAGCATCACGGGCAGGTAGACCAGGATCCGCAGGTAGCTCTGGGCGTGCCGGAACTCGTTGATCACGATGGCGGTGACGAACGGCGCCACGAAGCCGAAGAACAGGGCGATGCCGGTGAACTCGAGGGTGTTGCGCCAGGCGGGCCAGAACTCGGGGTCGGCGAAGATCTGCCGGAAGTTGTCGAGCCCGACCCAGTGGGTCTCGCCGTAGCGGACCTTCTGGAACGACATGACGATCTCACGGACCATCGGGTACCAGGTGAACAGCGCGAAGCAGAGCAGGGCGCCGATCAGGAAGGCGTGGGCGCGGAGGTTCCGGGCGAGGGCGCGGCGCAGGTGGCCGCCCGCCCGCGGGGCGCGGGTGCGGGCCTCTTCGGCTCCGGGCCGCCCGCGGGTCAGTGTGGTGGC
>NZ_JBHUWH010000255.1:0-11066 GCF_042670125.1 Kitasatospora sp. NPDC057198
GGCCGGGGCCCCTCGGCGTCCCGCGTCGCGCGGGGCCGCCGCCGCTCGGCGCACCGACGGATCGGTACGGAAATCACGTTCCTCCGCCGCCGGAGAAGCGGAGCAGTGCGCTCCGGCGCCCCGCGGGCCCCTCGGTGGGGATGCAGACCGGTCGGCATCCCGAGCAGCACCCGACACCGCACCAGGAGACCGCAATGACCAAGCAGGAACGCGGCATCCGCTCGCGGCGGGCGATCCTGGAAGCCGCCGCCGAGGTCTTCGACCTGCGCGGCTACGACGCCGCCGGCACCAACGAGATCCTCGCCCGCACCGGCCTGACCAGGGGCGCGCTCTACCACCACTTCCCGTCCAAGGAAGCCATCGCGCTCGCCGTCCTGGACGCCCACGGCACCGGCCTGACCGTCCCCGACCACCCCAGCCGCCTGCAGTCCGTCATCGACCTGGGCTTCGCCTTCGCCGACCGCCTGCGCACCGACGCCGTCCTGCGCGCCGCCGTCCGCCTCGCCGTCGAGCAGACCTCGCTGACCCGCCCCGCCGTCACCCCGTACGAGCAGTCCCGCGCCGTCGTCCGCGCCCTGCTCGTCGAAGCCGCCGACCGCGGCGAGACCCTGCCCGGCCTCGACCCCGACGAGGCCGCCGACGTCGTCATCGCCGCCTTCACCGGCGTCCGGGTGATGTCCCAGGTCTACACCGACCGCGCCGACCTGCCCGAACGCCTCACCGCCCTGTGGCGCATGCTCCTGCCCGGCATCGCCGCCCCCGGCATGCTCAGCCGCCTGCGCACCACCCCGCCACCGCCGGAGGAGGCCGTCGCCGCTACTTCCGCACGATCGCGCTGATGATCACCACGACCAGCAGCAGGACGAACGCGCCGGTGACGATCCGCATACGAGTCTTCGGGTCCACCCTCCGAGGGTAATCGGTCGAACGCGCCGCCCCGCACACAGGTCGCCCGCCCCGACCGGCGGCCGGCCCCGCTCCCGACCCGCCGCGCCCGCCTCCGGGGCTGACCCCGGCACCGTTGGGCAGGCTAGGGGCATGCTCACCTACGACTCGAACGGCTTCCGCCTCGACGGCCGACCGCTGCGCATCCTGTCCGGTGCGGTGCACTACTTCCGCAGCCGCCCCGAACAGTGGCCCGACCGGCTGGCCGCGGCGCGCGCGATGGGTCTGAACACGGTGGAGACGTACGTGCCGTGGAACCTGCACGAACCCGCGCCCGGACGGCACACCCGGCTCGACGAACTCGGCGCCTTCCTCGACGAGGCGCGCCGCCAGGGCCTGTGGACGATCGTCCGGCCCGGCCCCTACATCTGCGCCGAGTGGGACAACGGCGGCCTGCCCGGCTGGCTCACCGCCCGGCTCGGCCGCCGGGCCCGCACCAGCGACCCGGACTTCCTCGCCGCCGTGGACGCGTTCTTCGACGCCCTGCTGCCCCAGGTGGTCGAGCGCCAGTGGGGCCGGCCCGGCGGCACCGTGCTGATGGTGCAGGTCGAGAACGAGTACGGGGCCTTCGGCAGCGACGCCGCCTACCTCGCCCACCTGGCCCGCGGCCTGCGCGAGCGCGGCGTCACCGTTCCGCTGTTCACCTCCGACGGCCCCGAGGACCACATGCTCGCGGCCGGCACCGTCCCCGGCGTGCTGGCCACCGTCAACTTCGGCTCCGACCCCGAGGGCGCCTTCGCCGCGCTGCGCCGCCACCGCCCCGAGGACCCGCCGTTCTGCATGGAGTACTGGAACGGCTGGTTCGACCACTGGGGCGGGCCCCACCACACCCGGGACGCCGCCGACGCCGCCGACACCCTGCGCCGCATCCTCGCCGCCGGCGGCTCCGTCAACCTCTACATGGCCCACGGCGGCACTAACTTCGGCACCACCGCGGGCGCCAACCACGCCGACCCGCCGTTCAACTCCACCGACTGGACGCACTCCCCCTACCAGCCCACCACCACCTCCTACGACTACGACGCCCCGCTCGACGAACGCGGCCTGCCCACCGCCAAGTTCGAAGCCTTCCGGCAGGTCATCGCCGAGTTCGCCGCCGAACACCCGGACCTCGCCCGCTACTTGGACGACCGCACCGCCGAACTCCCGCCTGCCGCACCGGTGCTGCCCGGGTGCGAGGTGCTCCTCGACGAGTACGCCGAGCTGCCGTTCGGGCCCGCCGTCCACTCCCCCGCACCACCGCTGTTCGAGGAACTCGGCCTGGAACACGGCCTGGTCCGCTACACCGCGACGCTCCCCGCGCTCAGCCCCGAACTCCCGCTCACCGTCGAAGGACTGCGCGACCGGGCCGGCCTGCGGGTGGACGGCAAACCCGTGGCCGCACTCGAGCGCGGCACCGACACCGAACCCGTCACCGCGGGCGGCGGCGCCCGGATCAGCCTGCTCGTCGAGTCCCTCGGCCGGGTCAACTACGGCCCGCGGGTCGGCGAGACCAAGGGCATCACCGGCGTCCGCCACGAACGCCAGTACGTGCACGGCTGGCAGGCCGAACCGCTCGCCTTCGACCCGCTCCCCGCTCCCGCCGCCTGGGGCCCCGGCACCCCCGCCCCCGAGACCCTCGCCCGCGGCACCCTCCACCTCGACGCTCCCGGCGACACCTTCCTCGCCGTCCCCGAGGGCGACCACGGCTACCTCTGGGTCAACGGCTTCCTCCTCGGCCGCTACGACGCGAGGGGCCCGCAACGCACCCTCTACTGCCCCCACCCCCTCCTGCACCCCGGCCCCAACACCCTCACCCTCCTGGAACTCGGCCCCACCGGCCCGTCCCGCATCCAGCTCCGCGAAGCCCCGGAGATCGGCGGCTGACCGCCCGGGAAACGTCAAACCAGGGGCGCGGAGAGATCTGCTGCGCCAAGGCGAAACCAGGGGCGCGGGGAACTGCGCGGCCAACCGAGCACGCACAGCCGGATCGCGACGCAGGACGAGAGCTTGCACTACCCCGCGATCTTGCTGGCGTGCTCCTCCCGCTTCGCGCAGTTCCCCGCGCCCCTGGTTTCGCGCTTCCGAGTCAAGTACCGAGCGGCCAGCCCTCCAGGACCGTGTAGCGGGCCGGGCCGTAGCCCGTCTCGCTGCGCATCAGCTGGATCCGGCCGGCCGCCCACTCCGTCCCGCGGAACCCCCGCATCGCGGTGGCCATCGCCCTCAACCGCCCCGGCCCGTCCGGCTTCCGGCTCCGGGTGGTGCCGGAGCGGGCGAGGGTCAGGTGCGGTTGGAAGCCGCGTTCGCCGTCCTCGACGTCCAGGGCCCGCTGGACGTCCGCCGCCAGGGCCCGCAGGGGGCCGGTCTCGCCCTCGACGCCCGCCCAGAGGGCCCGTTCGCCGAAGGTGCCGGCGCCGACCAGCCGCAGCCGGTGCGCGGGGTGTTCGCCGGCCAGGCGGGCCAGGGCTCCTTCCAGGGCCGGGACCTCGTCGGCCGGGACCTCGCCGAGGAAGGCCAGGGTGAGGTGCCACCCGGCGGGTTCGGTCCAGCGCAGCCGGTCCGCGCCGGGGAGTTCGCGCAGGGGCTCCACGGCGTCGGCGAGTTCCTGCTTGGCGGAGGCCGGAGGGTTCACGGCGACGAAGAGCCTCATCCCGCCATCCTGCCGCACCCCCCGCCGCGCCGGTCGGATAGAAAGAAGGTCATGCACATCCGTACCGGAGGACCCGACTCCGCCCCACTGCTGCTGGACCTGCTGGACGGCGCGGTCGCCCGGCTGGCCGCCGAGGGCCGCACCGGACAGTGGGGGACGGTGCCCTAGTCGCAGCGCCCGGGGGCGGCGGAGCGGGCGGCACGGGTGACGGCGGAGAACCTGGTCCTGATCGCCGAGCCGGACGAAGGACCGGACGCAGGACCGGACGGAAGGCCGGACGGAGGGCCGGCCCCCGCCCCGCTGGGCATCTGCGTGCTGGCCGACCGCGCCCCCGACCACCTCCCGCCCGCGGGCGAGCCGGAGCTGTTCGTCCGCTGGCTGGTCACCGACCCCGCCCACCGCGGGGCGGGGGTCGGTGCGGCCCTGGTCGCCGAGGCCCGCCGCCGGGCCCGCGCGCAGGGGATCGGCCTGCTGCGGGTGGACTGCTACGCGGGCGGCGACGGCCGGCTGGTCGCCCAGTACGAGCGGCTCGGGTTCACCCGTACCGCCGCGTTCACCGAGGACCGGCTGACCGGCCCGTGGCCCGGCCGACTGCTGGAGCAGCGCACGGCCTAGCGTTCAGCAGGCGGTCGCCAGGTCGTCCTTGTGCACCACCGAGAACACCCGCCCGCGGGTCCGCACCGGGTGCAGGTCCAGGTGCAGGCGCAGGCCGCTGATCCGGCCGAGGACGAGCGCGACCGCGCCGGCCGCGGCGGCGGAGACCAGGCCGCAGGCGAGCAGGCCGAGGCGCGGGCCGTACTCGGCGGTGATCCAGCCGACCAGCGGGGCGCCGATCGGGGTGCCGCCGGTGAAGACCAGGACGAGCAGGCCCATCACCCGGCCGCGCATCTCGGGGTCGGTGCCGAGCTGGAGGGCCGAGTTGACCGAGGTGTTGAAGGTCAGGCCGAAGACGCCGATCAGGGTGAGCAGCAGGGCGAAGGTCCAGTAGCCGGGGGCGAACGCGGCCAGCACCTCCAGGGTGCCGAAGGCGAGCGCGGCGAACACCAGGCGGCGCAGCCGGGGCGCGCCGCGGCGGGCGGCGAGCAGGGCGCCGGTGAGCGAGCCGACCGCCATGGCGGTGTTGAGCAGGCCGTACTCGCCCGCACCGACGTGGAAGGTGTCGTGCGCGAAGCCGGAGAGCAGGGTCGGGAAGTTGAACCCGAAGGTGCCGATGAACCCGGCGAGCACCATCGGCCAGAGCAGTTCGGGGCGTTCCCGGACGTAGCTCAGGCCCTCGCGGAGCTGTCCGCGCCGGCGGGTGATCCGCTCGACGGGGCGCAGTTCGCTGCTGCGCATGGCGAGCAGGCCGCCGATGACCGCGACGAAGGAGAGCGCGTTGACGGCGAACGCCCAGCCGCTGCCGACCGCGGCGATCAGCGCGCCGGCGACGGCGGGGCCGACCAGGCGGGCGGTCTGGAAGTTGGCGGCGTTCAGGCTGACCGCGTTGGCGAGGTCCTTGGCCGGGACCATCTCGCTGACGAACGCCTGCCGGGTCGGGTTGTCGACCACGGTAACCAGGCCGAGCAGCAGCGCGAACAGGTAGACCGCGACGGGCGTGACGGTGCCGGTGATGGTGAGCAGGGCGAGGCCGGCGGCGAGCAGGCCCATCGCGCCCTGGGTGGCGATCAGCAGGCGGCGCTTGGGCAGCCGGTCGGCGAGGACGCCGCCCCACAGGCCGAGCAGCAGCATCGGCAGGAACTGCATGGCTGTGGTGATGCCGACCGCGAACGGGCTGCCGGTGAGGCTGAGCACCAGCCAGTCCTGGGCGATGCGCTGCATCCAGGTGCCGGTGTTGGAGACCACCTGTCCGGCGAAGTAGTACCGGTAGTTGCGGATGCGCAGGGACGAGAACATCCCTCCCGGGCGGCTGAACCGGCCCGGCGAAGCGGCGGGGGTCTCCGCCGCGGTGGGATGCTCGGGGTCGTCGTCGCCGCTGCCCGGCAGGCCCGCGGGGGCGGGTGCCCGGGTCTGCGCGGCGGGGGCGCCGGTGGGCGCGGTCTCGGTGGCGGCCGCTTCGTCGGTGAGCGGTTCGTCGTGGCGCACTCCCGCGGGGCGGGTGGTCAGGCGCCGGAGGTCGGTGCGGAGGTCGGTGCGGATGGTCGCGGTGCGGATCGCGGCGGCGCGGGCGGCCGGCGGTGTCAAGGTGGTCTCCCCTCGGCGCGCCGCGGCCGGTCGTCCGGTCGCGGCGCGTTCTGCGGTGCTGGTGGGTGCTGCGGTGATGCGGTTCTCCTTCGTTCGCCCGGGACGGGTGCTGGACGGGGCCGGGTGCCGGACTGGTCCGGACCGGGCCGGCTACATGTTGGCCAGCTTGTAGAGCACGGGCGCGGCGGCCTTCAGCCGTTCCCATTCGTCCGCGTCGAGGCCCTCGGCGAGCTCGGCCAGCCAGGCGTTGCGCCGGCGGCGGGACTCGTTGAGGATCTCCTCGGCCTGCTCCGTACTGCTGACCACCACCTGCCGGCGGTCCTCCGGGTGCGGTTCGCGCCGCACCAGGCCCTTCTCCTCCAGCATCGCGATGATCCTGGTCATCGACGGCGGCTGGACGTGCTCCTTGCGGGCCAGCTCACCTGGTGTCGCCTTGCCGCAGCGGGCAAGCGTGCCGAGCACCCCCATCTCGGTGGGGCTCAGCGACTCCTCGACCCGCTGGTGTCGCAACCGTCGGGCCAGGCGCATCGCGGACGACCGCAGCTGGCTTACCGCCAGCAGGTCGCCCTCGGACATCTCGGGCATGTCATTAGACTACGTCATTACCGAGACTAAGGAAAATTGATTTCGACCACACCCGCGAAGCGGACCCGCGCGTTCGGGGGAGGCGTCAGTCCGCGCTGAGGTGGAAGCCCAGCCGGCCGAAGCGCAGCCGGTCGCCGGCCCGGACCACGGTGGCGCCGGCCAGCCGGCGGTCGTTGACGAAGGTGCCGTTGCTGGAGCCCAGGTCGTACAGCACCCAGTCGCCGCCCTCGAAGCGCAGCTCGGCGTGGTGCCGGGAGACGGTCGCGTCGCCCAGCCGGAGGTCGGAGCCGGTCATCCGGCCGATCCGCAGCAGCCGGACGCCCGGGTCGGGCAGCCGCAGCCTGGTCAACTGCTCGGCGTGCCAGGTCTGCCGCAGCCGGACCTGGAGCGCGGAGAGCCTGGCCACGCCGCGCAGCAGCGCCCGGGAGACCGGGCCGCAGGTGCGCAGGTCGTCGACCACCTCGGCGAGTTCCGCCCGGCTGCGGGCGGTCAGCACCAGTTCCATCCGGCGGATGAAGGTGTCGTGCGAGAGCCGGCCGCTGCCGACCCCGTCCCGCAGCAGCTCCAGCGCGCTGTCCCGCTCCGCCTGCGAGGGGCGGGCGAGCTGGGTGCTGAACTCCTGAGCGGCCATAGCGTGATTGTCGGGCGGCCGGTCCGCGCTGTCCAGCACACCGTCCGCCCACGGCCGGGCGGGGCCCGACTCCCCTGCGGGGCACGGGCCTTCACCGGCCCGTCCACCCCGCCCCGCACAGTCCGGAAGGCCCACCCTGCCCCGTCCCGGAAGGCACCGCCCCGGGCCGCCCCGTCCTGGAAGGATCTGGCCCAGCACCGACGACCAGCCCGGGGAGCGCCGCCATGCCCGTGATCGCCGTGACCGGGCACCTGGACCTCGCCCCGGCCACCTCACGCGCCGTCCGCACCGCCCTGGACGCGCTCCTCGACCCTTACCCCGCAGCGGAGTTGACCGGGGTCTCCTGCCTCGCGCCGGGCGCCGACACGCTGTTCGCGGACGCCGTGCTGGCCCGCGGCGGACGCCTGGTCGCCGTGCTGCCCGGCCCCGGCCACCCCGGCCCGGGGGCCACCGCCGCCGAGCGCGCCGCGTTCGACCGGCTGCGCGCCGCCGCGCACCGGGTGGTGGCGCTGCCCGCGCCCGAACTCGGCCCGGCCGCGTACGTCGCCGCCAACGAGCACCTGCTGCTGCTCGCCGACCGCCTGGTCGCGGTCTGGGACGGCGGGCCGGGCAACGGGCCGGGCGGGACGGCCGACATGGTCGCCGCCGCCCGGGCCGCCGGGCTGCCGGTGGACGTCCTGTGGCCGCCCGGTTCGACCCGCACCGGGCGCCGGGCGCCCTGAACCCCCTTACGGCTCGAGGCGGTTCGGGCCGCGGAAGAGGAACACCGCGTCCCGGATCGAGGGCAGCCCGAGGGCCAGCATCAGCACCCGGGCCAGCCCGAGGCCGAACCCGCCGTGCGGCGGCATGCCGTACCGGAAGCAGTCCAGGTACCGGCCGAGCGGGCCCTCGGGGCCGGTGTCCATGCCCTTCTCCCGGGCCTGCTCGACCAGGCGGCCGTGGCGGTGCTCGCGCTGCGCGCCGGTGGTGATCTCCACGCCCTTCCACAGCAGGTCGAAGGAGTCGGTGACCGACGGGTCGCCGGCCGACCGCAGGTGGTAGAACGGCCGCACGGACGCGGGGAAGCCCGTCACGAACACGAACTCGTGCCCGGTCTCCTCCGCCACCAGCGCGCTGAGCAGCCGCTCGCCCTCCGGGTCCAGGTCCTCCCGGACGCCCTCGGCGTCCCAGCCGGCGGCCCGCAGCCGCTTCACCGCCTCGGCCATCGTCAGCCGGGGGAAGGGCAGTTCGGGCACCACGACCCGCACGCCCCAGTGCCGCTCGATCTCCTCGCCGTGCCGTTCGGCGACCTGCTCCAGCACCCGGCGCAGCATCCGCTCCTCGAAGGACATCACGTCCTCCACGCCGTCGATCCACGCCAACTCGACGTCCACCCCGGTGAATTCGGTCGCGTGCCGGGAGGTGAAGGAGGGCTCGGCGCGGAACACCGGGCCGATCTCGAAGACCCGGTCGATGCCGCCGGCGACCGCCATCTGCTTGTAGAACTGCGGCGACTGCGCCAGGTACGCCTTGCGGTCGAAGTACCCGACCTCGAACACCTCGGCGCCGGACTCGGAGGCCGTGCCCATCAGCTTCGGCGTGTGCAGCTCCGTGCAGCCCTGCTCGGCGGCGAACTCCCGCATCGCCCGCTCGACCGTGGTCTGCACCTCGAACACCAGCCGCCGCTCCGGGCGCCGGACGTCCAGGAACCGCCAGTTCGCCCGCTGCTCCGGGCCGGTCTCCGCGCCGATCGGCAGCCCCGGCTCGGCCGCCGACACCACCTCGACCCGCTCCGGGACGATCTCCAGCCCGCCCAGCTTCACCACCGGGTTGGCCACCACCCGGCCGGTCACCACCACCGCCGACTCCACCGTCAGCCCCCGCAGCAGCTCGCCGAGCGCGTCCTCCCCTCCCCCGCGCCGGTGCGTGACCTGCACCATCCCGGTGTGGTCCCGCACCACCACGAACTGCACCTTGCTCTGCAGCCGCAGCGTGTTGACCCACCCCTTGACCGTGACCGTCCCGCCCACCGCGGACGCCAGTTCACCGACGAGGACACGCACCATGCCGAAGCAACTCCCTGGGTTGCGGACGCGTTGTTCGCGCCACGAGAAGAGCGGTAGACAGCCGCCCGAGGACGCGCCCACGCTATCCCGCCCGTCCCCGCCCCCACCTCCGGTTTTTCCCGCCCCGCCCCGGTCCGTCCCCGGTCCGTCCCCCGGTCCGTCCCCCGGACCGCCCCGGATCGCTCCGGCCCGCCCCCGAACCACCCCCTGCCCGCTCCGGGCCGTGACGGGCGGTGACCGGCCGTGACAGCCCCCGCCGGCGGCCTTACGATGGCCCGACTCCGGCGGCACCGAGCAGAGTTGACCGCCCGTCGGTTTTTCGTGCGTTCCGGGGAGGCCGCCCGATGGGCGAGGATGCGGAGAACAGGTCGGCACGGCGGGAAGAGGACCTGACCGGGCTGCTCGCCCTGACCAGGACGCTGCTCGACCCGGTGGCGCTGCCGCGGCCGTCGGCGGCCGTCCGGCTCCTGCTGGTCCTCGACCCGCTCGACCCGCCGCCCGCGGACCGGGCCGGGGCCGTCCTGGTCGCCGTCGGGACCGACCCGCGCTCGGCGGCCGCCGAGGACCTGCTGCGCGACGCGGGCGCGGAGCGGGTGGCGGCCGTGGTGCTGCGGGGAGTGGCCGACCGGGCGCGCCGGGAACTGCTGGGGGAGGTCGCGGAACGGGCCGGGACGGCCCTGCTGCTGCGCAGGCCCTGGGCGGACTGGCCGACGGTGATCGCCACCGTGCGGGCCGCCCTGGACAACCCGGCCGAGGACGACGGCAACCTGCCGGTGGGCGACCTCGGCGGCCTGGCCCGCCGGATCGCCGCCGCGGTCGGCGGGGCGGTGACCATCGAGGACCCCGGCTCCCGGGTCCTCGCGCACCACGCCGAGAGCATCGACGTGGACCGGATCCGGCTGTGGACGGTGCTGACCGGCGCCGTCCCCGAGGAGCGGCGCCGGGCGATGGACGAGGACGGCTTCTTCAGGCAGCTCTGGTCCTCGAACCAGGTCGAGCACCGCCGGCCCGAGGGGGAGGTGCCGGAGCGGATGGCCGTCGCGGTGCAGGCCGGCGGCATGCGCCTGGGCTCGATCTGGGTGGCCGCGATCACCGGCAGACCGCTGGAGGACGGCGCCCGCGAAGTCCTGGCGGCCGCCGCCCGGACCGCCGTCCCCCACCTGCTGCACCACCACACGCACCACGACGCCCGGCACGCCCTGCTGCTCGGCGCGGCCCGCGCGGTGCTCGACGGTCCGGGCTCCGGCGCCCTGCTCGCCCGCCACAGCGGCCTGCCCGCCGACGCCCGCTGCGCCGTCCTGGCCGTCGGCACGCCCGGCCCGGTCGACGAGGGCCTCCGCGTCCGGCTGGAACGGGAGGTGCGCCTGCACCGGCCCCGCCCCGGCAGCGACTACCTGGTCCTGCCCGCCGATCGCGGCGTCCTGGTCCTGCTCGGTGGCCTGGCGAAGGCCCCCGCCGACGCGCGGGCCCAGACCACCGACTACGGCATCCGGCTGTCCGAGGGCCTGTCCGCCCGGCTGGGCGTCCGGGTGGCGGTCGGCCTCGGCCCGGTCCAGGCCCGGCTGGACGACGCCGCCCGCTCCCGCCGGGACGCCGAACTCGCCCTGGGCGGGCTGCTGTTCCGCCGCGAGCGGGCCGTCCCGGACTGCGCCGCCGTCGAGCAGGTCGCCGACGCGGTCGCCCTGCGGCAGTTCATCGAGACGGTGGACGGGCTGCCGCTGCCGGTGCGCACCTCGGTGGCCCGGCTCGCCGAGGCCGCGCCCCAGAACGGCCGCCACCCGCTGGAACTGCTCTCCGCCTACCTGCGCCACGGCGAGCAGAAGGGCCCGGCCGCCGACTCGCTCGGCATGCCCCGCACCACCTTCAACAGCCAACTCGCCAAGCTGCGCGAGAACTTCGGCCTGGACACCGGCAGCGCCGACGCCATGCTGCTCGCCCGGATCCAGCTGCTGGCGCGCGAGCACCGGGCCGACCGGGGCTGACCGGAGTCGACCGGGGCCCGATCGGGGCCGACCGGCGGTGCGCGGGCACCGGATCCGCCCGTCGATCC
>NZ_JBHUWH010000256.1:0-11009 GCF_042670125.1 Kitasatospora sp. NPDC057198
GTTCTTCGGTCGTCACAACCCGAATGCTGGACACCCTTCCTGCATGTCCGAAGCAGAACCAGCAAAACCAGCTGACTTCGGAACTACTCGTCTAGATGGTCGCTGCCGTGATCAGTGGTTTTGGCCAGAAGGTTCGCACTTGACGCATCTGCGATCGATCAAGTGCGCGCTACTGACTTCGGCTCGTCAGGGTGAGGCCGGGGTGTCGAGGGCGAGGCCGCTGCCGGCTATGAAGCCGTCGAGGGTGTCGGGCCGGTACTGCAGTCGCTTGAGCCGGTTGTGCACGAGGGCTTCGAGTCGGCCGAGGGCCATGACGGCGAGGTTGGCCAGGCTGCGTTTGGCGTGCGCCCAGACCCACCCCACGGGGTTGAGGGCGGGCGAGTAGGCGGGCAGGAGGAACACGGCCAGCCAGGTGCGTTCGGCGATCAACTCGCGCATGGCGTGGGAGACGTGGGTGTTCAGGCGGTCCCAGATCAGCACGATCGGTGCCTTGACGAGGCGGTGGATGCCGTCGACCAGTGCGATGAAGTTGCGCTCGCCCATGCTGCGACGTCGGCCTCTGCCGCCGGGGTGGGTGCGCAGGCGGTGGCACAGTCGGGTGCGCGAGCCGACCGCATGGCGATCAGTCCCGCTACCGACAGCCGTCCCGAGCGCCGGCCGCTCACCGTCACGACCGGTGTGCGGCCGTGCCGGCCCCAGGTACGGCCTTTGGGCGGACGGCGGGTGAACCCTGTTTCGTCCTCGAAGCAGATGTAGCCCCCGCACGCCGCCCGGGCTCTTTTACCTCCGCTCAGGCCGCCTCCTTCCACGCGTTGACGGCCTGCTCGTCGCGCTCGGCCACGCGCCGTGCGGGGACCTGCGGGCTGAAGCCGAGCCGGTGCATGAGCCTCGTGGTGCCCGAGACGCTGTACGAGATGTGGAACTTCCGGCCGATCAGCGTGACCACCCGCGCGGCCGTCCACACCCGGTCCTTCACCCAGCCGTGCGCGGCCGGCCCTGCTCCAGGTACGCGGTGAGCTTCTCCAGGCAGCGCGGCGACAGACGGCACCGCGACCCGCTCGGGCCGCGTGACGCAAGTGCCTCGGCTCCGCCGACCCGCCACAACTGGTGCCACTGATAGGCCGACTTTGGACTCACCCTCAGGCGCCGTGCCACCTCCAGCGGCTTGACCTCCCGGTCGAACAGCTCGGCCGCTTGCATCCGCACCGTCTCCCGGCGCAGCCGTCCCGAAGCGGTCAGCCCGCCCCCATCCGCATATCTCACGCACCACGGCTACAGCCACCACAACGAGCCCATCAGGCTATTCGGGACAGTTCACTCTGACGTGCCGAAGTCAGTAGCTCGCCTTCAACTCAGCTTTTCCTTGAAGAGTTGCTTCGGTCTGGCGCCCTCGACGGTCAGGCGGTCGTCCCGTTCGCCGGCGTCGGTGTCGGCCCGGCGGACCCAGGACCACATGACCTCGGGATGGATTCCGAGGTCATGCCGACGCGTGCTACCGATCGGCTGGTCAAGCGGACCTGGCGTATGGCGTGCTCGCGGAGTTCATATAGGTACCGGCACCGCTCGTGGTTCTCCTTGCGTCTGGACCGTGACAAACCCAGACATCAGGGACTTTGGAAAGTCGGAGCGGCTTGATGACAAGTGCTCCGAGATTGGCGATATTTCGATGTTTACCCGACTTGAATCTCGATGCGGGATGCATTTTTCGGAAAACCACCAATCAAGACGGGGCGGCCCCTTAGGGTTTCTCCACGTACAACGGCGGCAGTCGGCTCCGCGGCGGCACATCAATGATTTCCGCCGCGCGCAGCAGTGTGTCGGGTCCCACTGGCAAATCGCCAAGACCTGGGCAGGGCGCGGAGGTTGGGCAGGACACGATGGCTTCTGTCACGAGCAGCATTCGGTTCGGCAGGAGGGCAGATGACCCGACGAGTACGGAATCGAGTCCACGGCAGGAGTTCAGTCGCTCGTTCCCGCCTGGGCGTTGAGTCGGAGCTGATCGCTCAGAGCCTGCAGACACTCATCACAGAGGCTGCCGCCGACGTCCAGCGTGCCGACGCGAAGGCCGGTTCGATCTGCGCCATCGCGAGCACGGCGGGCGCGCTGGAGGCAGCGGCTCTGGGCGCTAGGTCGGGGTTTTCTCCGTGGGAGGTAGCCCTTGGAATCCTCGGAGGGACGGGGATCGTCCTCGCACTCCTCCTTGCTGCTGCCGCGCTCCACCCTTCGTTGCCTTCGCCCGACGGGCCGAGCCGGCTGTCCTTTCTTGATGTCCACGGCCTGACGGGGCAGCAGTTGCTGAGCATGGTGCAGCGGCTCTCGCCGTGCGATCTCGCCGTCGCCGACAGCCGCAAGGCGGTGGAGTTAGCTGCCCTGGCGATGCGCAAGTACCGCCTGCTGCGGGCCGCGACCAGGTCGCTCGAAGTCGGCCTGTTGGTGGCAGCAGTTGCGGTGGTGATCGTTCTCGTGCGCCTCTGATGCCGTCAGCGGCACTGGTTTTGCCCCCTTCGTCCCTCATGGAGGAGCCTTTGTATCAGACCCATCGTGAGCTGTTCGGCGACCGGTTGTGGGAGAAGCTCTGCGCCCTGGCTCCCCTACGGCACCGCAAGACCAGGAGTGTGCTGCTGTTGCAGGACGCGCCCGGAACCCACGTGCTGGTGCTCGCTTCCGGATCGGTGGCAGTGACTAGACGTGATGGCGACGGGCAGCGGACCATGCTTGCGGTGCGGCGAGCCGGTGAATTGCTCGGCGAACTGGCTGTTCTGGCGGACGGCACGCGAAGCGCCACGGTTTTCGCCGTGGAGCCGTCCACGATCCACATTGTCCCGGCACCGGAGTTCCATACCTTCGTCGCCGAGCACAATCTTCTCCAGGTGCTGATGAAGCACACGGTTGGACAGGTTAGGGAGGGCGAGGAGATTCGTCAGGAACTCGCGACCGCAGCCGTCCCCGCGCGCCTCGTGGCGGCCTTGCTGCGTCTGACGGATTCGGCTGACGGGTCACACGGCGGGCCGACCCGGATTCGGCTGTCGCAGGAGGAGATCGCCCAGTTGATCGGCTGTTCGCGCAACTCCGTGGTCGAGGCCCTCAAACCGTTGCGGGAACGTGGGGTGGTGCGCGCGAACGCGGGCGGACTGCTTGTCGTCGATCCTGTCGGTCTGCGGGCCTGCCTGCCGCAGAGGTGAGACGGGGCTCACCCCGCCGGAGCCCAGAACCGTGCACCGGCTGGTCGGCGGTCGCCCCCACTATCAGGTCGACCGCCGCGCAGGTTTCACGGTGGTCCGCTGTCTACCGTGAAGGGACTTCCGAGGTGCACTCAGATCGATCCTCCGACCCCCGCGACATCCCCGACTACCAGGCGCTCTTCGTCATCGACATGAAGGGCTACAGCACCGTCCAGTCCTGGCGCATGACGGAGCTGTGGGGAGACCTGGAGAACATGCTCGCCACCGCTTTCGTTCAGAGCGGTCTGGGAGCCGAATGGCAGGCTCCCTCGTACCGCAATCCCACGGGCGACGGTCTCATCCTGGCCATGCCGCTGACCCGGGCCCGGCTCTTGGTCGACCCGCTTCCGGAGAACCTGCAGCGGCTCCTGGCCAGCCATGACCGTGAGCGCCTCGCGTCCATCGCACCGATTCGGGTGCGGATGAGCGTGCACGTCGGGCCGCTGACGAACAGCTTTCGGGGCGATCCCATCAACGACCTCTGCCGCTTCGTCAACAGCGGCGCGGCCCGCGATGCCGTCAAGGTGGCGGAGGCCCGGGGCGCTTTCGTCGCGCTCGTGCTCTCCTCCGAGGCGTTCCAGGTAACGGTAAGGGCCGGCCGTACGGAGCGGCTTACGGCCGGGGACTTCCGCCTCACCCAGGCAGTGGTGGAAGGGAAGTTCGCCGAGCCTGCCTGGGTGCACGTTCCGACAGTGAACGCGGAACTGCTGGCAGGCGCAGCTTCGCCGGGGGCTGCCACGACTTCTCCTCCGGACGATCGGTTCGGTTCGACCGAGGCGGTCGGTCGGGCCTCAGTCAGCCACCGGCAGTTCGGCCCGATCAAGGGTTACGTCGAGAACGCGGGCGACATCACCTTCACCTAACGATGCTCCAACAGCGGGTGCCACCGCGGCGCCCCCACCCGCCCTTGCCGTTGCCAGGGCACATGATCACAGAGGAGTCAGAAGTGAACGAGGCATTTGACCCTTCGCAACGACCTGAAATGGCCCCGGCCCGGACGGAGGAGGCCAGTCCCGTTGCCGCCCGGCCCGCCAGTGCACACAGTGATGAGTCCCCTGTCCCGGCCCCACCTGCTGCCGGGACAGGACCACTCGCTGAATCGGCCGCCGCGCCCGAGGGAACAGCTGACGGCGAGGGCAAGCACCAGGGCGGCACATCAGAGCCCGATGTCCTCGAAGGCATCTCGGGGGAGGCGCTGACGGCGCTCGTCGAGGCATCGTCCGAGCCGACGGGCTCGTTAACCGGTGCCACAGCTCCGGAGGCGGCCCCGGCGACGGCGCTGGAGGCAGTCCTGGAGCCGGGCAGCCTGTGGGAGCTGCAGTCCTACATCGAGAACGCTGGGGACGTCTACGTCAAACCGGTCTTCAACTCCACGACGACGGTCGAAAAGCTCCTGGAGGAGCTCTCGATTGACCACGGCGACGCCATGTCGGCCGAGGTCTACGTCGACTCACCCACCTGGACGGCGGCGGCGCAGAAGGTGCAGGACGCGCTCGCCTCCACTCACCCGGTGGCACTGCTGGTGGTGCGGCCCGAGATCGGAGCCACCACGTTCGCCAAACGCCAGCTGGCTCTGGCGGCGGGCCTGGAGCGGCAGGTCGTGCTACTGGACGGCGACTGGCAGCGGCTTACGCCGGCCCAGTTCCCGCGCCGTCCCGGCACCGGCCAGTTGCTGGAACTTCGGGACGGCGACACGGACCAGCTGCGCGAAAGCCTGCTCTCCGCACTTCCCCGCCACGCGGTCGCACTGCACGAGATCAACTCCTTCCTGCTGATCACGGTGACCGAGGAACTGTGGGCCGCACGAAAGGCTGATGCCCCGCCCGAACTCGTCGTCGTCACACTCACCGACTCACCGCCCGCCTGGCCAGTGCTGCGCAAGCATGTCGAGGCGCGACGCGGGCTGGCCATGGCCCAGCACTTGGAAGAGCACAAGATCGCCGGGCAGGTCGAGGGGTGGAGCGCGGTCCGCACCGGTCGGTTCGTCCGTGACTTCCTTGCCTTGGCGGCCGAGTACGACCCGCTCGCTCTCGTCCAGGACGGCGTCACCGACCCTGTCAGCCAGTCCTCACGCACGTCTTACGAGGAGGGGCTCAAGCGATTGATCCGCGGCTGGTCCGAGGAACTCGACCAGCGCCTCGCCGATGGGCGGAGCTCCGGCCGGGATGGCGAGAGCGGCCGAGGCCTGCGGCCGCTCACTCTTGAGGAACGCTGCTACTCCCTCGTCCTCGCAGTCCGTGGATCGGTGAGAGTTGAGGAGGCGGTCGAGGAGGGGCACCGGCTGGCCGGGCTGCTGGCGGGTGACGCACATACGGCAGAGGAGTCGGTGAAGGCGAAGCGCCCGGACCTGCGGGGGTCCTTCGCCGGCCGTGGACTGCAGACCCGTCTGCGGGCCATCGGCGCCCAGGTCGACGAATCAGGGGCCGCTTCCTTCCGGGCCCAGGCCTACGGCGACGAGCTTCTGGTACGCGTCTGGCGGGAGTACCCGGACGTCCGCCGCCGGGTGATCGAGTGGGTCATGACCGGCCCGGCCGACCAGCGTTCGGACCCCGGGGGCGCTCCGGTCCGCGCCCTCACCGACGTGCTGCTGGCCACCCGTGACGTGCAGGGTCTCGCTGTCGTCCGGGACCATGCCAGTAGGTCGAGGGACAGTGCGTTCGCCGCCAAGGTTCTGGCATCAGCTGCCCGCGACGACAGCCTTGGCCGACCCACGAGGGCACTGCTCTACGACTTGGCAGGAAAGAAGTCGGAGGAGGGGCAACGGCTCGTTGTGCAGGTGTGCACGGACCTGCTCGAGGACCAGCGCGATGCCGCGATGACCCGCCTCCGCCGGGTGGCCGACAACGGTAGCCCTGCGGTCTGGGACCCCGTCCTGAAGGGCTTTGCCACAGTGGTGCGGGATCCGGCCCGGGTGCAGTGGTTCACCGCAACGCTCCACGCCGCGTACAAGCGCTCGGGCGTGTCACCGGGGCTGTGCCTCGGAGCGCTGGCACTGCTGGGGGCAGACACACAGCCGCTCGCCGATACGGCGGAGTCCGAGCCCACCGACACAGTGATCCGGGCCGGACTGGATGGCATGTTCGCCAAACCGGATGACTATCCCGATCTGTTCGACGCCCTTGCGCGTTGGCTGGACCGACGTCCTTCCGGGGCTCAGTACGAGCGTGCGCTCGGCGTGGTCTGGGAGGTCGTGCTTCGCCACGGCAGGCTCGGCGACTTCGCCCGCCTACACAAGGTGCTCGCCGGCACGGTCCGTGCCGACGGCCGACAGCCGGAGCGGGACATCGTGGAACTGATGCGCGCCAACCCTGAACTCATGTCTGTCGTACAGCTCAAAGGGCTGAGCGGATGAGCCGACTCTTCGGGCGGCGCCGAACGGCCGAGGGGCGCGACTGCAACGTGGAACGGCGCACTCTGAAGAGCCGGACACCGGACATGTTTTTCCGGGCTACCTTCTCCGCCCACTGGTACCCCGGCCAAGTCGACCACCGCAACATCGAATCGATTGTGGCGCAAGACCTGATCGAACGGGCAACACAGCTTTCTGGGCAGTGGTACGTCGAGGAATTTCGCACGGCCCACGACTGCCTCAACGCGGAGCTCGGCCGGGAACGGGACAGCCAAGACGGGTACTTCCACGGCCTCACCGCCACGGTTCAGCTATTCCTGGACGCCGAAACTCAGCAGATCGCGCAGCAACAGCGGTACGACCGGGCCCGGGTCAGTCGGCTGCGTTATCTGCGAGACTCCCTCTACAGCGACCCTGAGCTCATCCTGCTCGACTACCTTGACCGCCATCCGGAGAAGGTCCCGGAAGTTGACATCAAAGCCTTCCAGAAACTAGCCAGGAGTCTGCGGGCCGGCGGCCAGTGGTGGTATCCACTGCTCGACGCACTGGAACGACTCAGTTCGGGCACCGACCCCGTATGCGGTGAAATCACCGCCATGACCGCACTACTGAGGGCGTTCAAGGACGCTGCCCCGGAGCTGATCGACAAGCATGGCCTGCAGGGCCTGATGACCGCTCTCCTCGGAGACGCCATGGCCGGCCCTGACACCGAAGCGAGTGCCCGGGTCAGCACGTCTCCGCCCCTGCACTGAGCGCGTTTCACTCACCCCCCGTACGCCCGATCAGACATGAGGCATGCATGAGAACGAGCGTCAGCCGTTGGCTCCTCGCACCCCTCACCAGCTGGCATGCTCTACGGCTCACCCGTGCCAGCGATGGCCAACTCGACTTCGACACGGCGTGGCGCAGAGCCCGCGTCCGAGCACACCCGGATGAAATCGACTACCAGCGCCACGGTCACCTGGTCGAGAATCCGACGCACTACGACGACCAACTACCCGCTACCTTTCGAACCTGTATTTGGTGTCAACGGTAGCCCACCGCCACCGGTGGCGATTACCCCACTCAGGATGTACGGCGGACAGGCTGAGTGGGTAATTATCGTCAGTGAGAATGGCTCAGCACTGAGGAGGCCACCAACCCGGCGGGTCGGCCTTTTCGGGGAAGCACCCCCGCACGTCCGAAGTCCGACTGTGCCGCGATGTCGGAACCGTTTTCCCGTTCGTGCGGGGCGTTCAACGCGGCGCATGACGTCACTGCAGTTCTATGCGCCGCCGCACGACCCCGTTCGGCCTATCGGGTGGCGTTTCAATTGCTGGTGCGGCTGGGTGTTGCCGGTAGTCGATTCGTCTTTATGGGAGGCTCTGTGTCCTTCATCGAGTACTTCGGTGGTGAGCTGCCTCCCGCGGGCCTATCACGGACCGAGTGTCACGAGACGTTATCGGGCAGCATGGTGGTCGGACGAGATAGACCCTGACCTGCGGGGGTTGGATTCACCAGCACCAGTGGGACGCCAGTTCGACCGCTGGGGGTCAAGGGGCCGCAGGTTCAAATCCTGTCGTCCCGACTGTGAAGTCGGTTGTGGGAGCCGGTACTTGGGAAACCAGGTGCCGGCTCTTTCTGTTGCCGCCTCAGGTGGTGGTCGCATGGTGGTCGCTGGGTCGCATGGGCCAGTCGTCGGTGGGGTCGTCGAGGCGCGGCCGGGGTGGGTAAGTCGGGGCCGATGGGGGCGTGGGTGGGGGCGTGCGGGGCGGCGGGTGCGGCAGACGGGGGTGCCGGATTCTGCGCGGTCGGCGTTGTCGAGGATCCAGGCGATGCCGTCGACGGCGGTGCGGGCGGTGCGGGCGGTGCGGGCGGCGCGGGGGGTGAGGTGGGCGTAGATGTTGGCGCTGGCGGACAGGGTGCGGTGGCGCAAGGTCTTGGAGACGATCGGCAGCGGGGCTCCTGCGGCGAGGGCGAAGCCGGCGGCGAGGTGGCGCAGGTCGTGGAGGGCGATGCGGGGGACGCCGGCTTTGTCGCAGAGCAGGTGGAAGTGGTCGAGGACGTTCTTGGGGTGCAGGGGGCGGCCGTGGCGGTGGAAGACGTAGGCGCTGCTGCTGGTGTTGCCGAAGGGGCCGGGGTCGGCGCGGTCGTCGAGGGCGGCGGCCGCGCGGTGGGAGAGGGCGACCCAGGTTGCTGTATTTGGTCTTCGGGGTGGTGAGGAGGAGCTGGTTGTTGTCGACGGTGGAGAGGGTGTGGCAGACGAAGAGGACGCCTTCGCTCTGGTGGACGTCGTTCCAGTGGAGGGCGAGTGCTTCGCCTTTGCGCAGGCCGGTGGTGATCATGAGTTCGGCGAGGTCGGCGTAGAGGGGGGCGGTGGCGCGGGGGAAGCGTAGGAAGCGGACGGTCTGGGCTTCGGTCCACAGATGTCGGGGTGCGGAGGTGGGGCGTAGTAGGAGTCGGGGTTTGGCGGCGTCGCGGGTCAGGCGGTCGTCGTTGACGGCGCTGGTCAGTGCGCTGGAGAGGGTGGCCATGATCCGGTAGATGGTGACTTTGCCGCGGCCGGTGTGGAGTTGGGCGGTGACGTAGGCGCGTAGGTGTTGGCGGCTCAGGTCGTTGAGGGGATGTTGTCGAGGGCGGGGATCAGGTCGTTTTCGACGTAGTCGCGGTGGCGGGTCATGGTAGTGGCCTTGAGGTGCAGGTAGTCGGCGGTCTTCTGCCGCGGGTCGGCGATGAACCCCAGGGCGAGGGACTGGTTGAAGTGCCGCAGCGCGATGCGCGCTTCGATCTCGTCGGCGGTTGGTGGGGGAGGGGGCGTTGACGGCGAACGCCCAGTTGCGGTGGCCGGGATCGGCCAGGCGCGGGCGGCGGGTGCCGAGTTGGCGGCGGTGGGTGTCGCGGCAGCCGCAGCGCCGGTAGATGCGGCCGTGGTCAGGAACAGGGGTGGGGACGGGGGTGCGCGAGGGGCTGCCCTTCCCAGGGGCCTCCCGTGCTGCGGCCACTGTGCGATCACCAGGGCGGGAAAGTGCTGCCTGACCTGCGGATCTCCCTTGACTGGCGGCAAGGGGAGATCCGCGGTTGCCCTGCTGCGGGGTGCTGTTCAGATGAGGCGGTCGCGGTTCGAGGCGGCGGTTTCGCGCACGAGCTGGGCGAAGCGTTCGTGGCTGCGCCGCTGGTGTTCCTCGGCCTGTTCGTCGTCCCAGTCTTCGACGTTGCCGAGGTCCTCGTCCTCGTCGCCGGATTCGCTGTGCAGGAGCCAGCAGCCGTGGATGCCGGCGAGGAGGTCTTCGAGGAGGTCGCGGGCGGGGCGTTTGGGGTCGAGCGGGGTGAGGCGGACGGCGACGTCGTCGAGGTCGGGGTCGTCCTCGCCGGTGTGTTCGGCGACGGTTTCCTCGAAGTCCTCGAGTTGGTTGCGCAGGGAGACGGGGTCGAGCAGGAGGCCGTCGGTGATGTGCATGGCGTGGCGGACGAGGGCGGTGACGGCTTCGTGCGGGGTGGCGCCGTCCTGGAGGAGGCCGAGGACGAGGGTGGGGGTTTCGTGGGGGAGGGATTCGATGGTGTCGGCCAGGAGGACGACAGTGGCGGGATCTTCGCCGGAGGATTCGGCGGCGACTTCGACTGCGGCGGCGAGCCAGTGGGCTGCGGCGACGGCGGCCGCGGTGGGGTCGACGGTGGAGAACAGTTCGGTGGGGCCGAAGGGGTCCTGCTCCAGGAGCCGGTCGGCGGCGGCGACCTGGACGGGGGAGGCGTCCTCGCGGCTGAGGAGGACGGCCTGCTGGGCGCGGTGGGTGAGGTCGCCGAGTTCGGCGCTCTCCACCGCGGCGAGTTCCAGGGCGGCCTCGGTGAGGACCGCTTTCGTCAGGGCTTCGTCGTCGAGGTCGTGGAGGGCCCGCCCGATGCGGTGGGCGGATTCGGTCAGTGGGCTGTAGGAGACCATCATGGCGCCGCCGTGGGGCAGGTGGGGTTCGGCGATCGCGCCGGGGACCTCGGCGAAGGCTTCGCGTTCCTTCTCGCGGCGCCAGCCCTCGCTGTCGGGTTCGAGGGAGCCGGCGGCGCTGGCCGGGTGGGTGTAGGTGCGCCATGCGGCGTACGAGAGTTGGGTGAGGGAGCGGGCCAGGGCCAGCAGGTCGGAGGTGGCGGCGCCGTCCGGTAGGGCGGCGATGCGGGTGGAGAGGTCGCCCTCGCCGGTGCCCCACGAGGCGATCAGTCGATGCTGGTCGGGGTCGACGCTGTAGCGCGTCATGGGCCGTACCTCCGATGCCTGTTCCTGCGTGCCCCGTGGCACCGGACAAGTCTGACGCACCGACAGATGACGGGAGCGGTGAATCACGAGTGGCGGTGTGCGGGAGGCCGAGGAGGCGTGGCCCGGGTCGGACCAGATCGTCTTGTGGGGCGTGCGTCGGCCTGTGAGGGCGGCGCGTTCGGGCACGGAGGTTCTTGCGAGCCGACGAGCCCCCGCC